>JAEZLY010000273.1 GCA_023414985.1 Bacillota bacterium
ATCATGTTTTGTAACTCCTTTCAATATACATAGTATCGCATTTCATAACTCTATGGGCAAGTAAACTCATAACAAAGGCGGCTGTAAAAGCCCCCCTCTTGTTAAAAATTTATCTTGTATACCTAACATATTTTCGCATAAAACCTCGAATAAGTCTAGTGTTTTTTATTCTAATTTCATGCCTGTTCCATTATTTCCGATTGCAGGATTATGACTCCATACGGATCGAAATCACACTTTCGCCATGGTTTGTTGTTATACTTTGGCGACAACTTCTCCGGCTTTTTTATATATACTGGACTCAGGTACAAAACCGCGTACCATGGAAAGCGGATAAATATTGGCATTTCTTCCAACGACGGTTCCGGGATTTAATACACTGTTACAGCCTACCTCCACATGATCCCCCAGAATTGCTCCGAACTTCTTTAAACCCGTCTCAATTGCAAGTTCACCGGCGTGAACCGTGATCAGTGTCTTGTCGGATTTCACATTGGAGGTAATAGAGCCTGCTCCCATATGCGCTTTATAGCCGAGAATAGAATCCCCTACATAATTGTAATGAGGCACCTGTACCTTGTTGAACAGGATGACATTTTTAAGCTCGGTTGAATTACCTACCACAGCACCCTCTCCAATGATGGCACTCCCACGGATGAAGGCACAATGTCTGACCTCAGCATCCTTGCCGATGATAGCAGGTCCGCTGATCGAAGCTGTCGGAGCAACCCTTGCTGACTTAGCAATCCAGATATCCTCTCCGATTTTGTCGTATTCGTCTGTGGATAAGCCCGCACCGATTCTCAGTATTGCGCTCTTGATCTTTGATAATACTTCCCAAGGATAGGTACAGCCGGTGAAAAAATCTGCTGCTATCGTCTCTTGTAAATCAAATAATGACTTAATCATCAAATGTTCTGACATACTAACCTCCCTTTCTTCCGGGAGGTTTTCCCTCCCATTCTTTTCGGAGGGTTTCCCCTCCCTTTTACTTTGGGAGGTTTTACCTCCCTATACTTTCATTTTACTTATTGTTTCTACTTCTTATAATATGCCGCTGTTTCTTGATAATATCTTGATAAAGCCTGTTGATTATTTATCGTTTTCACACCGTCCACCATCCGGGCAACAAAACCCTCAAGCTTTCCGGTGTATTCCTCCTTGGTAATCTGACCTTCTGCAACATAAGTCAGTCCCTTCTCCCAGCTGGCCGTAAGTTCAGCATTTAATAGCTGTTTGATAGAGGAATTTACTACGTCATAGATCAATTCACCCAGTATAGTAGGGGTGATGATCTGTGTCTTCTTATTCAGGTTCAAATAGGTGATATTTACCAGCTTGTTCAGTATCTCGGCACGGGTCGCACTGGTTCCGATACCGCTTCCTTTGATCTGCGCTCGAAGCTCCTCATCTTCAATTAATTGCCCCGCATTCTCCATGGCAAGGATCAGGGAACCGGAACTATAACGCTTCGGTGGAGCCGTCTCCCCTTCCTTTATGGTAATCGCCCTGACAGGAAGGGTGTCTCCCTTCTTCAGGCCCATGACCAGTTGAAGGAATGCCTGGTCATTGCTTTCCTCCTCGCTGCCGTCACTATCGTCCTGACCTTTCCCTTCTTCCTGATTCTTTGAATCGGTATTGCTTTTTGAGGAGGAGCTTTGTACGGACTTGTCTCCATAACCACTAAGTACTTTAAGGTACCCCTCCTTATCCAGCATACGGAAGGTCGCGAAAAAGCTTTCCTCTCGAATACGTGCTGTAATACTGACCTTTCTGTATTCAGCCGCCGGAAAGAAAATGCTTAAGAAACGTCTTACAATTGTCTCATACACTCTGCCTGCCGTATGGGATAGAGAATTCAATGCACCAAGCCCCTGTCCGGTCGGAACGATTGCATAATGGTCTGTGATCTGGCTGTCATTGACATAACGTGTCTTTGCTATATTCTTATAGGTTCCCTGCTCGAGAATCTCAGTGACAAATTCCCTGAACTGATTCATACCCTGCAAGCCCTTGATATTCTTATAGATTTCTTTCGATACCGCCGTTGACAGTACTCTGGCGTCAGTTCTTGGATAGGTAACAAGCTTTTTCTCATAGAGCTCCTGTGTAATCTTTAAGGTCTCATCCGGGCTGATCTTAAAGAAACGGGAGCAGTCATTCTGTAACTCTGCAAGATTATATAACAGCGGGGGATTCTTGGTCTCCTTCTTTTTCTCAAGCTGGGCTACCTGAGCCAGCAGGATATCCTCCCCATTACTGGCTAATTGCTCCGAACCGGAACCGCCGGAGGCTGTTCTTGCTTCCCAGGTACCATCATCCAAAAGCTCCGGGTATTCTCCAGCCAATTCCTTGATCAGCTTAACTGCTGAAGTCTTCTCTGAGAAACCATTTTCCTTATAAAGCAGGGGTGAATTATAGTATTTTGAGCCTTCCACTGCACGGAACTCAGCCATAAAATCCTTATCCTGTACCTGAAGGTTACTTAAAACCCGATAAAAGGGCGTTTTGACAAAGCTACGTATTTCCCGTTCTCTTCTTACCACCATACCAAGGACACAGGTCATAACCCTGCCCACGGAAATCGCATTCCATTTTTGGGAATTTAGCAGCTTTTGTACTTCATTGCCATACTTCAGCGTCAGGATACGGGAAAAATTAATTCCCATCAGATAATCCTCCTGCGCACGGAGATAAGCGGCATCGGACAGATGGTCATAGGCTGTCAGAGGCTTTGCCTCTCTGATCCCCCTGAGAATTTCTTCTTCCGTCTGGGAATCGATCCAGACACGCTTCTTCTGTTTTGTACTCGGGACCTTTGCTTCCTGATCCACAAGGCGGTATATGTACTCTCCTTCCCGTCCGGAGTCTGTGCAAACATAAATGGTATCCACATCCTTACGGGTCAGAAGCTCTTTTACAATTTGGAATTGTTTTTTTACATTCGGTATGATTTCGTATTTATATTCCTTCGGCAGAAAAGGCAGAGTTTCCATACTCCATTTCTTCAGCGCAGGATTATATACCTCCGGATAGCTCATGGTAACCAGATGTCCGACGCACCAGGTAACGATGGCATTCTCTGCTTCGATATATCCATCCTTTTTACTGCCGGTTATTTTCAGAGCTTTGGCAAACTCTGCCGCAACACTCGGTTTTTCTGCGATATACAAGCTTTTTGACATGTCAGACCAACTTTCTGGAGTAGTAATAATTGTACGGGATAAGCGAAGTTCGAAAGCTTCGCTTTCTCGCTCGCGTTGCTCGTACTATTCCTCACATAACTCCCTTAGAAGAATAAATTTTTCAGGGAGTTCATGAGGCATAGTCCTTCGCTTATCCCGTACATTATAACCTATTTTTGTACTTTGGACAAATAGAAAATGGCAGTTTCGTGATTACTGCACAGCAAATATGAGACTTCATATTGAATCTTGACATAGGATAGTTTACAATTATGGGATAAGTAAACCGATAGACAATAGATAAGGGAGGAAATCTTATGTCACCCAAGAAGGTATATTATGAGAATCTGGCAGATACGATTATAGACAAGTTCAATAAGCGGGGAATTGAGGGCTACTACTGTGATAATGCCGAAGAGGCTTTGCTCACGGCGAAGCGCTTCCTGACTCCCGGTTGTTCCATCTCCTGGGGCGGATCCCAGACCTTAATTGAGATCGGTCTCCTGGATGCTCTGGATGAATCCGATTATATACTTTATGATCGTGATACTGCCAAAACACCGGAGGAAAAATCTCTGATGTACAGTAAGACTGTCACTGCCGATTATTATTTTATGAGTGCCAATGCGATCACGATGGACGGTCAACTCATCAATGTCGATGGCTTTGGCAACCGTGTTGCTTGTCTGATTACCGGTCCGAAAAATGTCATAGTAATCGCCGGCATGAATAAAATAGCTGTAGATGTAGATGCTGCAATCGGACGTGCCCGTAACATGGCGGCTCCTGCCAATACAGTAAGATTGAGCAGAAAGACCCCCTGCGCAGAGACAGGGAAATGTGCCAACTGCCTGTCTGAAGACTGTATCTGTAATCAAATCGTAGTAACCAGAAGATCCGGTATTCCCGGAAGAATTAAGGTAATCCTGGTCGGTGAGGAACTTGGATTTTAAATGAATTATTCAGAATATAATAATATATAGAAAGTGAGGGTGTTTATTATGGCAAAAGAATGTTGTTCCCCGGAGGCTTGTGAATGCAAGTGTGATGTAAAGGTTACTGTTGAGGTAAACAAGATCGTAAAGGCGCTCTGTGTTGCTGCAGTACTGATCGTAGGCATCATATTTGGTACCAAGACCTTCCGTACCATGCTGGAAAAGGGTCTCGTTAAAATTGAGGAGTAATAACTTCCTTCACTGATGAGATCCGGCTTAATTGATTAAAATGGAAAAGGACTAGAAACCCATATTGGCTGTCTGGAAGACGCATTATTTTGGTAATTGCAGTTTTCCGGTAAGTCCGTAGGGGGAGCTAGTCCTTTTTTTCCGGCAATGACATAGTTAGTAGTTTCCTTTCTTCCTGTGTTCACTGATGTAATATGCTATTTCATATTTTCCCATTGCGGTATTCCTTCGGAGATACTCCGAATTTCTCCCGAAAGATGCGATGAAAATAACTTAGATTATCATAACCTACTGCTGTACCGATATCTGCCACGGAAAGCTTCGTGGTCGCCAGTAGGAATGCAGCTTGATTCAATCTCTTCGTCTGCACCAGCTCGGTATAGGTTCTGCCGGTCATGCGTTTCACCATCCTGCTGAGCCAGTACAGGTCGTAATGCAGCGACTCAGCTAAATCAGAAAGCTTGCCCTCTCTGTAATTCTCTTCTATAAATCTTAGTACCGTAAGCAATAACTCCTGCTCGAATCGGTTTTCTCCTACTGCAACCTTGTCTGTATGATTCAGAAGATGCAAAAACAGAAGCCCCATCGTTACCTGATTGATGCTCCGAATATTCATCTGATTATTCAGAATCGTCCAGATCAAATTCTCTATGAGGTTCTGGATTGGCAGCACCTCCGCCACTTTAAAGTGGAGGAAGCTGACCTGATCCTCCTCACTGCGGAGACAACCGATGATGAAGCTGCGGATTAAGTTTTCCTCTTCTCCAATCATCAAGAGGGCCTGATCGAAGAATTCCGGGAGAATGATGAAGTTTACCGCAATATCATTGATACCGGCAGGTAGAATCTCCTGGGCTGCGTTTTGGTTCAAGAATAGCAGTTCCCCTTTTCTCAGCTTCACTTCTTCTCCGTTAATAATATGTGTCGTCTCTCCTTCACACATATAAATAACCTCTACATAATTGTGGGTATGCTTTGGGAAATGAACAAATCTGGTATGAGTACGTACCTGTATCAACTTCCCGCTTTCCAGCAGCTTGTGCTTATCTACCACAAAGGAAGAACCTGCCATATAGATTTCCTTATTGATCTGTGATCTGCCGTCCAGGATATCTTGTTCTTCCGGTGTTATTCCTCTCAATCGGTCAATAATGAAAGAATTCATAGTTCTGCAATCCCTCCCGTCGTTACCATTTTAGTATCACCCGCTCCTAATCGATCTGTTATCAGAATATCATACTTTCTTGTGCTTTTCACCAAAAAAATAGGACATCTTCCTGTTTTCCATGTAAAATCACAGACAGAACCGCTTGTGATTTTCCTAAAAACAAAAAGATATCCTCACTGATGTATATTGCCCTTTACTATCTCATCTGACCATCATAATTATGAATCCGGAACAACAGTCTTCCTCTGTTACCAACGAACCGACCAACGGTCCTCATACTCTGACTTTCTCTCTTCCTGAGATGGTTGCTTTACTTCCTGCTTTGCTTCCTTCTGCTTGTTCCTTAACAGGTTCAGATATAACTCCTCATCCATCGGAAGCTCTACCCACTCTTCCATCCAATCAGAAAGATAGATAGCATTACTGATACTTAAACCGTTCAATCCTTCCTGACCGGGAGCCAGCAGAGGTTCACCGAATAAAATCGAATTCGTAAAATTCTGCAGGATTCCGGCATGTGCACTATCCTTCTCCTCTTGAAGAAAGCTTTGTTCCTTCACTTCAAGGTTTGGGAAGCCTTCTTTTGTATGAAAGCATATTTCCCGCTCATCCTCCTGCAAACCGTAGAACTTCAGTGTGCCGTTCTCTATGACTGCTTTTCCTTTGGTTCCGCTGATCTCCAGACGATTTGTTCCGGGAAACTCTCCTGTGGAAGCGATAAATACAGCTGTCGCACCATTGTCATATTCCGCATATGCCGTGACATCATCCTCCACCTCAATATGGTGGTATTTTCCGTAATGGCAGAAACCGCGGATTCTCCGTGGCATACCAGCAATCCACTGCCACAAATCCAGATTATGAGGGCACTGATTCATCAGCACACCACCGCCTTCTCCGTCCCAGGTGGCGCGCCAGCTGCCTGAGTCATAGTAAGCCTGACTGCGGTACCAGTTAGTGATAATCCAGACCAATCGCTTCATCTCACCGAGAGAGCCTTCTCTCACCAGTTCCCGTAGCTTAGCATACAGCGGATTGGTTCTCTGATTATACATAATTCCGAATACACAATCTGATTCCTCCGCCGCCCGATTCATCAGCCGCACATGAAGCGTATCAATTCCGGCAGGCTTTTCTGTCAATACATGCAGCTCGTGCCGAAAGCTCTCGATTGCCATAATCGGATGAAGCGGATGCGGTACTGCGATTAATACGGCATCGATTAAGCCGCTGCCCAGCAGCTGCTGATATTCGCTGAACCGCTGAACCTGTTCACCGAACTGTTCCTGCGCCCACAAAAGTCTGCCGGGGTCATTATCACATACAGCCGTTAATTTCAACCCTTTTATTCGTCCCTCGAAAATACAGGTAGCATGGGCACTTCCCATATTGCCGATTCCGATAATTCCTATTCGTACCTGATCCATGAACTGTTTACTCCTCTCAGATGTGTTCTATAAGATTAAACTGTAGTCACAAATGGTTAGTATGATATGGTGTTATCAAATCCATACGTATTAAATTCATACAGACAATAGGTCCGGCTGAGGCAGCCGGATCACCGGCATAAGAAAGCTCTAGGAAAGCTGGCTTTCCGAAAGCTTTCTTGTGCTGGTATATCCTGTCACCATAGGTGACAGGACCTTTTGTCCTCATAGTACTTAATATAATTAATCCGATTTTATATAATCCTACCTTGTATAAAAGTACTCGATTTACTGTAATGTCGCAGCCGTCATCTGAGCCTTCACGCTAAGCTCTGCTGCTTTGAAAGCGTGTTCCTGAGTCATAGCATATTCTGTCCTGTTTAGGCAATCCAGTATCAGCTGTCCGAAGAACGGATGTCCGACCTTGCCACGGACATCAATACAGGTCTCCTCCTTCTGGTTTGCCAGGTAAACCTTACCGCCGTAATTCTCCACACCCAGATTTATGTATTTACGCAGCTCGATATAGCCTTCTGTTCCGAGGATGAAGGTTCTGCCGTCACCCCAGTTGGATAAGCCGTCCGGAGTAAACCAGTCTACCCGGAAATATCCGCTGGCACCATTATCTGCCACCAGCATACAATCACCGAAATCATCCAGTTCCGGATATTCAGGATGTGCATAGTTTGCAATCTGGCTTCGAACCACAGTGGCATCCTTAGCCCCTGTATAATATAAGAACTGTTCGATCTGATGGCTGCCGATATCACAGAGTATTCCGCCGTATTTCTCCTTCCGGAAGAACCATTCCGGTCTGTTTGCTGCGCTCAATCGATGCGGTCCCATTCCGATTGTCTGGATTACCTTTCCGATTGCTCCCTGTGCAATCAGTTCACCCGCGAACACTGCATCCTCCACATGAAGACGTTCGCTGTAATACACTGCATATTTTAATCCTGTCTCCGCAACCTTCTTCTTCGCCATATCCAGCTGTTCCATCGTAGTCAACGGCGCCTTATCGGTAAAATAATCCTTGCCGGCATCCATGACTCTCATTCCCAGTGCACATCGCTCGGAGGTAATACAGGCACTTGCAACCAGACGGATCTCCGGGTCAGATAGTACCTCCTCCTCGCTTCTGGCGAGCTTAGCCTTCGGATACAGCTTACTGTAGGCCTCCATCTTCTTTGGGTCGGGATCATAGATATATTTCAAGGTTCCGCCTGCCTCCAGCAGGCCGTTCGTCATTCCGCCGACATGGGCGTGATCCAGTCCGACAGCCGCAAATACGAATTCTCCGTGCTCAACGACCGGATTCGGCTTTCCCTTCGGCATATAATTAAATCCTTCCTTTCGTTCCATCCCCTATTGCTCCTTTCTGCTGTTGTAATCGCTCCCTACGGTAATTTCCTGGCTGTTGCCAAGCTCCGTGACACTTGCCGTCTTCTCATAAAAATGGATTGCATTTTTCTGAATGCCCTGTACTGTATAGTATTCATCGTCCTTTGTAATCGGGAGTTCCACTGTCTTATGTTCAAAGCCTGCTTTATAGATTGCAGTGATCAGTTCAATCGTTAGGCGTCCGCTTTCCCCTGTGATCAAGGGTCTGCTGCCGGTCTCTATGGCAGTCAGGACATTATCAATCTCTCCTTCATGACCGGTATGCAGTAGGGTTGGCAGGCTTTCATAATACTCCTCCAATTCCTTCTCCAGTTCCTTATTCTCAGTAGGGAACCCATTGTCCATCGAGGTGCTGGCATAGACCTTCCAGGGGGCAGAAATACGAGCTTTTTCACCCTGGAAAATGACCTGCTGCTCCTCGCCGTGATGGATAACAGAGCTGGTGATCTGAGCCACCGCTCCCTTCGGATACTGAAGCGCAGCAATTGATACATCCTCGACCTCGGCATTATCATGAGCAGCATTACTGAGCAGTGCCTGTACTCTTTCCGGTTTGCCAAGCATCCAACCAAGCATATCAATGTGATGTACCGCATGATTCAAGGTACATCCGCCGCCTTCCTTTTCCCAAAGACCTCTCCACCAGAGATCATAATAGCAATGTCCGCGCCACCAGAAGGAATCCACCTGCGCATGGAGCACTCTTCCGATCTTTCCGCTGTCCACTACCTGCTTCAGTCTCATGATCGGATCCTTAAAACGATTCTGAGCGATGACCCCGAGTATTTTGCCTGTTTCCTCAGAAGCAGCGATCATCCGGTCGCATTCCTCAAGAGAGGCGGCCATGGGTTTCTCAACAATGACATGTTTCCCGTCCTTCAGAAAATCAATTGCTATCTGAGCATGACAATAAGGCGGGGTACAGATGCTGACCAAGTCAATATCCTCCCTTCCCAATAACTTCTCATGGGAGTCGACCACTTCCGCATTGAGTTCCTGCTTTCTATTCTTTTCCTTTGCTTTCTCAGGATAAATATCACACAAAGCAACGATCCGGCATCTCTCGGGAAATGCCAGATATGCATTGATATGTGCGCTAGATATATTACCGGTTCCTATGATTGCTACTCGTATCATCCTTAACCTCCTGTTAAATAAATAATATCACCGCAGATAAAGCCTCCGGATATTGTTTATAATTATTTATGTTGTTTTCTTTCAGCCTCAGTTAATATTCTATTGCATTTACTGCAATCCTTCCATAGAACAACTAATTTTTTTTTATAATAAATAAGGATATTTTTATTGCGCAGCGAAGCAGAACATGCTATAGTTAATAACAATTTCCAATACATAAGCAGTTACTTACTGAAAGGAGTGTTACCATGACAGATATCCATCCGAAGATGTTCTATTTCGTACAAAAAGAATGCACACCGACCTGGTCAATCAAAAGGCATGTGCTGGATTTTTTTTATAGTTTAGTCTTTATTTTGCAGGGAGGAGCCGAATATCTTATCGACGATGTAAAGTATCATGCAGCTGCCGGTGATGTTGTTTTTGTCCGGCGCGGTTCTACGAGGTCGGCTGTCACAAGCGGAATGCATTGTGTTGCGATTGATTTCACGCTTCCCGATGGGGAGGATCTGCTGCTTCCGAATATCATTCATTATGACGATATCAAGCAGTTCTCCTATCTTTTTCAGGAGTTAAAATTCGAATGGCTGCAGCAAAGAGACGGCTATCAGCTGAAATGCCAGGGGCTTTTTGCTCTGATCCTTCATAAACTGGTCTACGAACGGGAAAGCAGCCAAAGTCTCTCCTGTATTACCATCATCAAGAGACATATCATAGAGCATTCCGGTCAGAAGTTATCCATAGCTGAGCTTTCAAAGCTGGTTCACTTAAGTCCGGTCTATTGTGGATCCCTATTCAAAAGCATCGAAGGGATGACCATCAATGAATTTATCCGGCAGGTCAGAATGAATAAGGCTTCCGCCTTACTGCGAACCGGAGAATATACCATCAGTGAGGCGGCAGAACTCGCAGGCTTCAGAGATGTATTTTACTTCAGTAACACCTTTAAGCAGTATTTCGGGGTCTCTCCAAATTATTACCGCCATAGTTACCACCTGTAGTCAGTGAATTAATCTCATCAAATTTAGTGTTTAGGACTCAGCTACAGAATGGAAGCGAAAAAAAGAGGATGTCGGTACTATATTCTGTATCGACATCCTCTTTCTTTATAGGAAACTGTTATTTTTACTCAATTATGAATTAATATAACGGGTACTTATCCGTTAAAGTCTTAACCATAGCCATTGCCTTTGTCTTGTTGGCTTCCACATCCTTAACCAGAAGATAAATTGCTTCCGCAATGACATCCATATCCTCCGGCTGCATCCCTCTGGTGGTTACTGCTGCTGTACCGAGACGGATACCGCTGGTTACGAAAGGTGACGCAGGGTCGTTCGGAACCGCGTTCTTATTACAGGTAATGTTCGCTGCATCCAGAAGCTTCTCCGTATCCTTACCGGTTACGCCCATATTCTGAAGATCCACCAGCATCAGATGATTATCGGTGCCTCCGGATACCAGATTAAAGCCTCTCTTCATCAAGCCGTTCGCAAGAGCCTGCGAATTCTCAACAATTCTTCCTGCATACTCCTTGAAACTCGGATCGAGAGCTTCCTTAAAACATACTGCCTTAGCAGCAATCACATGCATCAGTGGACCACCCTGGATGCCGGGGAATACAGCTTTATTCAGCTTATGCTCCTCTGCAAATTCGGCACTGGATAAGATCATTCCGCCTCTCGGTCCTCTTAAGGTCTTATGGGTAGTCGTAGTCGTTACATGAGCATAGGGGATCGGGCTCTCATGGTAACCGGCAGCAACCAGTCCGGCAATATGAGCCATGTCCACCATTAAGAATGCGCCTACCTCATCCGCGATTTCACGGAAGGTCTTAAAATCTATCTTTCTTGCATAAGCGCTTGCTCCGGCGATGATCAGCTTCGGCTTTGCTTCCTTTGCAAGCTTTCTTACATTATCATAATCAATAAAGCCTTGATCGTTTACACCGTAAGGAACGATATGAAAATAGCTGCCGCTCATGTTAACCGGGCTTCCGTGAGTCAGATGTCCGCCATGGGCAAGGTTCATACCAAGTACGGTATCGCCGGGCTGCAGTAAAGCAAAAAATACAGCCATATTAGCCTGCGCACCGGAATGGGGTTGAACATTTGCATAGGTACAGCCAAATAACTTCATTGCTCTTTCAATTGCGAGATTTTCAGCCATATCAACATATTCACATCCGCCGTAGTATCTCTTTCCGGGATAACCCTCAGCGTATTTGTTAGTTAACTGACTGCCCATAGCAGCCATAACTGCCTTACTTACAAAGTTCTCTGACGCAATCAGCTCAATATGGCTGTTTTGTCTCCCTATCTCCAAGGACATCGCCTCTGCAAGTTCGGGATCAAATGCTTTTACATCGTCAAATGAATACATCTTCTTCCATTCCTTTCCGGTACTATTCTATTTGGGTTTTAGTATAGCACATTCAAATTCATTAGGGAAGCGCCAACCACTTGAAATTCCATGATTAGTCATAATAAAATTTAATATTAATTATTCCTACAGATTATAATACTATTCCTTACTATAGAACAAAAAAGATAACAGCTTCCTGTTATCTTTTTTGCTTATCATATCAGTAAATTGATTTATAGATTTTCCGGTCCAAAGCTTAAGGGAAGAAGCTCTTCCAGGAAGAATACCAGATAGTCCTCTTCCGATCTTGCCAGGATTACCAGAAAGCTTTTTGGATCGACAAACTCTCTCATTACCTGTCTGCATACACCACAGGGGGGACAGAAATCCTTAAGTACTCCGTCTTTTCCTCCTACTATCGCGATAGCCGAAAAATCTTTTTCCCCTTCACTGACCGCTTTAAAGATTGCGGTTCTTTCCGCACAGTTCGTGGGAGAATAGGAGGCGCTCTCTATGTTGCAGCCCTTATAGACCTTCTGCTTCTTTGATAACAGCGCTGCTCCGACATGATGATGAGAATAAGGAGCATAGGCATTCCCCATTGCCTCTATGGCATCTCTGATCAGAAGCTTTGCCACCGATCGGCTAACAATCTCCTGCTTGGCAAGTACTTCACCTTTATCCCTGGGTACAAGGCTGTTCTTTGATTCGTTATCCTTTTGTTGATTCTCCTGCATAACTAAAACCTCCCTGTTCGTAATTCCTTCCAGAGCACATACCGATTAATAACCGGATCCGGTCTGGTTCTTAGCAAGCTTTACAATACGGCTGGTTCCAAGACGGGATGCACCCAACTCAATAAATTTCTCAGCATCGTCAAAGGAAGCGATACCGCCTGCTGCCTTGATCCTAACCTCTTTACCGACATGCTTGGCAAACAGGTCAACATCCTCAAAGGTCGCTCCTGATTTGGAGAAGCCGGTTGAGGTCTTAATGAAATCTGCACCTGCTTCGGTTACGATCTCACACATCTTGATCTTCTCTTCCTCTGTGAGGAGGCAGGTCTCTATAATAACCTTCAGAACCAGTTTACCGCAAGCTGCTTTCAGTTGTCTGATCTCATCCAGTAATTCGTCGTATCTCTTGTCCTTCAGCATGCCAAGATTGATTACCATATCAATCTCATCTGCTCCGTTTGCGATGGCATCCTTTGTCTCGAATACCTTAACAGCCGTAGTGTTGTAACCGTTCGGAAAACCGATTACAGTACAGACGGCCATCTTATCCTTCACATACTCCTTTACCTGCTTCACATATGCAGGGGGAATACAGACGGAAGCAACACCATAGGTAATGGCATCGTCACAGATTTCCTTAATCTCCGCCCAAGTAGCAGTCTGGGTTAATAATGTATGATCGACTTTATTAAAAATATTCTTTTTATCCATATTAATCAGATCCTTTCTTTGATTATGCAATCTCAAGCGCTATTTCCATCATGTCACGGAAGGTCAGCTGCCTGTCCGCAGCGGAGAGGGATTCTCCGGTGAATACATGGTCGGAGATGGTTAGGATTGCCAAGGCATTCTTTCCTGCTCTTGCTGCATTCATATAAAGTGCGGCAGCTTCCATCTCCACGCAGAGGATATTCATCTTCCGCCATAGGGAATTGGCATCCTTATTATCGTCATAGAAGGTATCGGAGGAAAGGACATTTCCCACGACCGTCTTGATATTCATCTTCTCAGCAGCTTCCACAGCCTTACGAAGGAGTCCGAAATCAGCAATCGGAGCATAGGTTCCGGGTAACTGATACTGTGCTGCGAAGTTGGAATTCGTGGAAGCACCCATGCCGATGACGATATCTCTAAGCTTAATGTTCTCTGCAATTCCTCCGGCAGAGCCGATTCGGATGATGTTGTCCACATCGTAAAAATGATACAGCTCATAGGAATAGATTCCGATGGAGGGCATACCCATGCCTCCGCCCATGACAGAAACCTTCTTTCCTTTATAAGTTCCGGTAAAGCCTAACATATTTCTTACTGTATTAAAGCAAACTACATCCTCCAGATAATTATCCGCGATAAACTTCGCTCTGAGCGGATCTCCTGGCATCAGGACAGTCTTTGCAATTTCTCCTGCTTTTGCTTCATTATGGGGAGTTGGAATACTCATAACTATTTCCTCCTTTATGGTATATGTGGTTAATTCTTACACTTTCGGTATCTTATATAGTATCATAATTTGAGAAAAATGGCAATCTCATAAGTCCTTGACATTTTATACTTATCATGTATCTATTTTACGAAACTATTCGGAGTAGTTTCGAAATATCTCTTTTTCATTGATTTCATCAGTTAGAATGTTTATAATCACATTTATAACTCTTTTTACGAAAGGTGATGAAGCGATTGCGGTTGACCAAATTCTTTTCTGTGAACAGTATGCTGAAAAGCAATCAGATCATCGGCGAGCTGCCTGCGTCCCGTACAGCCTATTCCAACTTCTATAAAATTGCCTGGCCTTCGGCTTTGGAAGCCTTGCTGGTGGGTCTGATCAGTGTCATTGATACCATCATGGTAGGCACTTTGGGGGAAGGTGCCATCGCAGCGGTCGGTATTACGAATCAACCCAGGCTTGTACTTCTGGCAGTCATTTTCTCTCTCAATACAGGGATTACCGCAGTAACCGCAAGACGTAAGGGACAGCAAAATCAGAAGGATTCCAACCGTACCGTTCGAACCGGTATCCAAATCAGTTCTATTGCTTCCCTGCTTATGGCCTTATTAGGCTATCAGTTTGCCAAGCCTATTCTGATGCTATCCGGAGCCGACAGCTCCTATCTAAAGGATGCTGTGGATTATTTTCATATTCTGATGTTCAGTATTCCCTTTCAAGCTTTGAATCTTACGATTAATGCAGCTCAGCGCGGCTGCGGTAAGACTAAGGTATCCATGTGGAGCAATGTTACCAGCAATCTTGTCAATATCACCTTTGACTATCTGTTGATCAACGGGATCGGATTTTTTCCGCGTATGGAAGTGAAGGGCGCTGCAACAGCTACCTTGCTCGGGGCCATTGCTGCCTGTTGTATCTCCATCTCAACTCTGCTTCGCAAAAGCGGATATCTGACCTTTCATTATAAAGCAGGCTGGGCAATGTGTAAGGATACTCTCGACCCGATCTTTAAGGTCAGCAGCAGTGCTTTCATAGAGCAGGTCTTTATGCGGATCGGCTTTCTTGCTTACGCCGCCATCATTGCCAGACTCGGAACTACTCCTTATGCAACCCATGTCATCTGTATGAACATCCTGACGCTGTCCTTCTGCTTCGGTGACGGTCTTTCCGTCGCTGCTTCCGCTCTGGTAGGACAGAATCTAGGCGCAAAAAGACCGGATTTATCCATAATCTATGGAAAAACCGGTCAACGTCTTGCATTTATGATTTCCTGTGTGATATTTTTCGTCTTCCTCTTAGGGAGAAGTCTTCTGGTATCACTGTTCACTACCGATGCAGCAATTATTTCTCTTGGAGCGAACATTATGATCCTTGCGGCAATGGGTACCCATCTGCAGACCTCACAGGTGGTACTGAACGGCTGTCTGCGCGGTGCCGGAGATACGGCTTATGTCGCTACCATATCCTTAATCAGTGTGGCCTTCGTCCGACCGCTTTTGACCTGGTTCTTATGCTTTCCTGCCGGTTTCGGTCTATACGGTGCCTGGGTAGCGCTTCTGGTGGATCAGTGCTTCCGTTTCCTGGCAAGTTATATCCGTTTCTCCGGAGGCAGATGGACCAGCATCTCCTTATAGTTCAGTTACATAGTAACGATATGAATGGTATTCCCATGAGTTTTAATGACTTTGATTAAATCCTCATAGCAAAGCATTACTGTTGCGGTATTCACATTCGGGTGAACTCCGATCAGCTCACGTTCCACCAGCGAGCTGTCCAATACCACCTCGACCTCACAATTCGTATCGTTCAGTATACCAAGCGGGGTTACTGAGCCTTTGGTCAGGGAAAGATACTTCATCAGACGTTCCTCGGAGGCAAAGCTTAAGCCACTGGTGCCAAGCTGCCTTCGAAGCTCTTTTAGATCAACTTTTTTATTCATATCCAATGTCACCAGGAAATGTCTCTTTCCGTTGGCATCCCGTAAGAATAAGTTCTTCACAATCCATGGATTATCCAAAAAGATCTCCAATGCCTCCATCTCGTTAATCGTATGGACAGCCGGATGCTCGATTACCCGGTAACTGACTCCCAGCTTGTCCAGTTCTTCAAAAACCTTACTCTTCTGCTCCATCGATATCCCTTCCGTATCTTACTGTTCTTATTTGTCCTGTTCTTTTATTTCTCCTGTCCTTCGGTCAACCCGGTACCAGCCATAGGTTACTGTATGACCAAGGTTCTCTGTCGGATCATCCAGCACATATTCATATAAGTGAATGATATATTCTTCCTCCGTAGCTCCCGTTCCTTCGTATTCCAGATAATACTCCGCACCTGACAGTTTATAGAAGTAATACCCCTTCCTATCTGCCTTCTGTCTCGTAAAATTAGCGGCATAGTTCTCCTTTACGATATCCAGTGCTTCCATGGGGGAATATACGTCCTCCTGTATCTGCAGATCTGTCAGCTGATCCTCCTGCAGGTAACAACCGGGTGGTTCCTCCCCTGCATACAGCTGTCCTGCTGCTCCCGGCAGCTCCTCCATCCTTGGTAAGTATATGCATAGCATAAAGCAAAAGCATAGTACTACCGGTCTCATTCTCTGTCTTCTCCTTCTATGGTCATTGACTTTCGCCAAGGCTTATTACGGCAGTATTATTATACCGCAGTCTACCATATATTTCCATAACCATTGAAGCCAAAAAATTGACAGTGATCTGCTTTATCCCTGCTTATCCGTCTCCTTTTTCACCAGGCTCGCTCTTTGGATTGCTGCACTTCCATAGCGATTACGTATTTGATCGATAGCCTGATCCAGCTTTTCCCGTTTCTCATCGGTCTTGAAGCCGAACAGATTCATTTGCCGGTCTGCATCCTCTGAGACCAGCTTGCTGGTCTGTATGCCGAGAAGTCGGATCGGTGTACCGTCCCACAGCTCATCGAACAGGCTGCAGGCAGCCCTGTGAAGCTCATTGGTATTATGCGTCGGACTGAGCAGGGTTGTCTGATGGGAACTGTGTCGAAATTCGAAATCAACAATACTGACTGATACCACATTGGCCATCATCCCATCCCTTCGTAGTCTGCCTGCCACGGTCTCAGCCAGGGACAGTAGAATCATCTTAGCCGTGGATTCCTCCTCCACATCAAAGGAAATGGTTGTGGAATTGCCATAACCCTTATTCTTCGTCTCCTCCTGAGAGATGATCGATGCATCCCTTCCATTGGCAAAGCAGTGAATGACCTCTCCGTGCTTCTTCAAATGCGCCTTCAGAATCTCCACATCTGTCTTTGCCAGTTCTCCAATGGTATAAATTCCAAGCGTATTCAGCTTCTTAACTGTTGATTTACCGACAAAGAAGAGCTCTCCCACAGGGAGCACCCACATCTTCGACGGAATCTCAGAAGGAAAGAGGGTGTGTACCAGGTCGGGCTTCTTAAAATCCGATGCCATCTTGGCCAGAAGTTTATTACAGGAGATACCGACATTCACCGTAAATCCCAGCTCATTTTTAATTTTGTCCTTGATTTTATGGGCTGCTTCCAACGGAGGTCCGAATAGGGTGGACATTCCGGTCATATCACAGTAAGCCTCATCGATGGAACATTTCTCCACACAGGGGGAAAATTCGCTTAAAATATCTGTAAAGGCTTTGGAGTATTCCTCATACATACGATGATGCGGAGGAACCAGCATCAGATTTGGACATTTCTTTAACGCATCCACTATCGGTTCACCGGTCTGTACTCCATATTGTTTGGCAAGTGTGGATTTCGCCAGAATGATGCCATGACGCTTATTCTTGTCTCCGGCAACCGCAGAAGGGATCTCCCGGAGGTCCAGGGTATCCCCCTGCTGCAGACGGCTGACCGCTTCCCAGCTTAAAAAAGCAGAATTGACATCCACGTGAAATATCACCTTCTCCATTACTTCCCCTCCGTTTCATTCCTCTTTCTTCAATAAAATTCCTAAGCTTAATCATAGCAAACCCATATCTTTCTGTAAAGCGGAGAGTTGACATGCCCCTTAGTAAGAAGAATATCCCGGTAACACAAAATCACAAATAATTCTTTAACATTCGATTTCTTTCCGTACAAAGAATCACCAATCTACATAGAATGTTATATGATTATTATCCTGAAAAAGGAGATTTTGCTTATGTTTCAATATCAAGCATCCGAAAATATGAAGCATTGTTTTGAAAGTAACTTCTGCAATACAGTACAAATCCCCAGCTTACCACTAAAAGGGCCGAAGTCCTTTGACCAGATTCTTCACTATATTCATAAGGCAATCGAGGATGAGGCAAACGCAGCTGATTTCTACCGGCACCTTTTGAAAGAAGCTCCGAATAAGCTCCACTGCGACTTCATCCAACAGGCCTACGAGGATGAGCTTGAGCATTTACAGATCTTCTGCAAGCTGTATCTTTATTATACCGATTGTGAACCAAAGTATTGTGTCACCCAGACCTGTTACCCCTGCTACAAAGAGGGCCTCCTGAAGGCATTGGTCGGAGAATTGGATACTGTTGAATTCTACCGTAATGTACAGCTATCCACCATGGACCAAGTGATTATCCAGACCTTCTATATGGTCATGGTCGACGAACAGGGGCATGCCACCCTGTTCAGCACGTTGTTCAATAATTGTCCAAACAAATAGTCTTCCGAAAAATAACAGGCATCCTATGCCGGATGCCTGTTATTTTTGCCTTAAACTTTATCAGTTGTTTTACCCTAACCCCTCCTGCCCCGGATCAGGTACAGTGTTATTGAAGTTATTTACTCAGCCTTCCGGATTTGTCGGTGGCTGGGGATCAGGCGGCTGTGGTGTCTTATCCTGCGCATTTTTTCTGAGAGTCCTTCTGACGATCAGAACGATCACGGTAATGATGATCGCCCAGAGAATCAGGTAAGGAAGATTAACCACGAACCAAACGAAGAAATTCTTCGCTCCCTCACTGATATGGTACATGGAATTACCGAAACCGTTCTTAATTCTTGTTCCGACGGACTGCTTAATCTCTGTGGCCGGAGTAAACTTTACCACCTCCTGAATGCTTAAGGAGACGGTGCTGTAATATACCTTATTATCATAGGTCAGAAGTGTCGTATTGTAATTCTGCAGCTCATAACGGATCTCGCTTAAGCGGCTTTCCAGGGTTACAATGCTATCCAGGGAATCTGTCTTCTCGAGCAGGGCAAATAACCGTTCCTGTTCAATTTCCAGCGCTTTTTTTCTACTCTCGATATCGGCATATTCCAACGTTACATTTTCTGTCTGTTCCTCTTTTTTCACCACATTTGCGTTCTTATCTACGGAATTGACGAATTCATCCACCATTTCTCTAGGTACCCTGGCTATGATACTGGCATAACGAGCCCCCTCGCTGTCACTATAGCTTCTTCCGCTGATCTGGGATTGCTCAACATAACCGTTTAAGCGTTTGATTTCCGAGTCAAGCTTTGTAATCAGGCTGTCGAACTTCTGGGTCTCCACATCCATGTAAAAGGTACGGATAATCTTATCCTGGGTCTGTACTGCCGCCGATTCCCCCATTGAAATCGAGGAAGAATTGTTCAGGGTGCCCCCCGTCCCCGCTTCCTCTGCAGGCGCTCCGGTAACCTTTGCATCCCCGTTCATATCAAAGTCTGCTTTCGGAGATTCCTCAGAACTCGCCATACTGTAGGATGCCTCTGCCGGTGCCACCGCATCCATTGTTGTTGCATTGTCCGCGCTCTTCTTGGCACAGGCTGCAGTCGAAGCAACCAGGAATACGATAAAAAATACAGCAAAAACAACTCTAATCTTTTTCATAACCAATCCTCCTCCTTATTCTTTTCCTCTTTTCTCTTACTACCTATTAGACGTTTTAAATATCATTATGGTTGCATATTTATCCAAAGAAATCTTTAAACAGAAAAAGGTTGCAGCGAATTCATAAATTCGCTACAACCTCATTTTATCATGATTTTCCTGCTTTTTCCAGTGACTATTATTCCACAACCGTAATTCTGGTAAGTGGCCCTCTGCCACCCTTATTACTGCCCCAGATCAATATTTCGTTGCCGGTCTGCTGAGCAGGAAGCTCTATCTCAAAGGCTCCATCATTGTCGATCGTTCCTTCGTAAACCTGTTCACCGATCTGTGCAAAGATCCTCGTCTGTGTCCTGGCTACGTTCTTCGGGGCTTTCTTAAATCGCTTCGGAGTCGCCTGATCAGCACCCTCCTCAGATGTATAATCATATAATTCAACTGAACCGGTAACAGTCACGGCACCTGCCTTCACCACATCAACGATCGGTTGATCCGGCGCTGCTTTCAGAACGTATACCACCAGTT
This sequence comes from Bacillota bacterium, assembly GCA_023414985.1. GTDB lineage: Bacteria > Bacillota > Clostridia > Lachnospirales > Lachnospiraceae > Mobilitalea. The sequence goes on from JAEZLY010000273.1 coordinate 20,388, forward strand.
CCTCACCTGTACCGGCTTCATTGGATGCAGTAATCTTTACCTCCGAATCTGTTGGTGTACGGCTGATATTCACGGTATAGACGTACCAATCCTTTTCCTTATCATATTCATACTTCGTCGTCGAATAGCTTTTAGAACCGATCTTGGCAACAAGCTTGTACCCTTTCTTTGAAGCTACCAGAATCTGTTTATCTGAATTGGTAATCTTCTTCACAAGAACCGGCTTATCCGGTCTTCCCTCGATTACGGTATATTTCACAGCATGCAGGATCTTACCGTCCGTGAATCTGGTCATCGCATAGACAGTCGTACCGATCGGTAATTTTTCGTCCAAAAGGTATTGAAAGCTGCCATCAGCTTCTGTCTCCAGGGTCTTCAGCGTATTCTTCATGCTCTTTCCCTTACCGGTATTAATTGCCAGATAGATCGTTCCCGTATCGGAATAGGTACCGCCGATCAGATTGGACTTATCGGTAATCTGTTCGATCTCCATGCTCTTTGATCCAGGTTTCAAGTAATCCTCGATGTCTTTTACTCTCACCTGTGTCATAAAGCTTCGACGGGTTGCACCGTTGAGCTGGCCGATTGCCTGTACCCGTATGAGATCACCGGCCTGAAGCTGGTCACTGAAGCGTAAGGAAAAGCTGCCGTCCTTATCCGTCTGAACCGTATGGGTACTTCCTGCGATTACGATAGATACGGATACCGACTTCTTCGTATTAGGAATATATCCGCTTAGGCTTCGTTCGATATTGCTGATCTCATATAGCACCGGTGCATCCGGTCCAAGGGATTGTACTGTCTTCGAGCATTCCCTGCTGTTCCTGGAGATATGATCGAGGCCGTACAGCTTGACAGCTGCTCCTCCCGGTAATGGTCCGACTGTCATAGTGAAGGCACCCCGATTATCCTTATTGAATTTCACTTTTACTATCTTAAGCTCCGGATTAAAGATTTCCGTATTTGCCATGTATAGCTCTTTTCCGCCGTTCTCCGGAACATAGACGGTATCCTCTGCCACTGCAATAAGGACCGCATCGTCATCATTTAAATTCCCTGTAATCGTATTCTGGATATTATTGATATCATTAACGGTCGGGAGATTTGGACCTGTACGTTTCACTTCTATGGTTACTCTGATACTTTCCAGATTCTTTGCTTCGTCCTTTAAATATACCGTGATTTTTGATCCTGAGTTC
>JAEZLY010000094.1 GCA_023414985.1 Bacillota bacterium
TCTAAACAGAGGATATGTTACCGCCGGTCCGTTGGCTTCGAGCCCAGCCTGTGTGTACGCAGCCTCCAGCTCGCCTGTTTTTGCCTGATCCTTCAGACGAAATTCTATTAAGTATTCCTTGGAACCGAATGGTTCCAGCTTTGCATAATCCTGATCACTGACCAGAAAACGTTTGGATGAGGCAAAGGTTGAATTCATTTGGGAATCGCGAAGATAGCCGGCAATGACGAAGGGAATACCACAGATTGTCATCTCCTCTCCTACCGCTCCGTTCTTTCGATAGCTGATTGGCAAGTAGATTTCCCCTTCTTCTGCATGGATGATATTTCCGTCTAAGTCGAGGAGATAATCGAATTTTTTACTCTGAATCGAAACCCCGTTATCCTGGACGTTGTCGGCAAGGGTTTTACCTGAGAAGGAAATCTGCTCGTTGTCAATATTCAGGAAATCAAGCACCTGCCACTGATCAACAAGCTCATTACCATCGGCAAATTTCTTTAACCTTGAACTATTTAGCTCACCGGAATGCATCTGCATGAAATGAGGTGATTTTGCCCCGGTCATCAAGGAATCGATGGCCCCTAACAGATTGACAGTGGTCATGGCAGCGGAAGAAACCAGTGCAGCAGCTGCCGCGACAAATAATAATAATGCAATAGTAATCAGCTTACTCCGCTTGATATCCTTCACGATAATCTTCGTAATCATTCCCATTCTCCAATTCTCTGATTGATTTGATCTGATACAGTATTACGGCAGTTATGGATACTAAAATTCCTGCCAGAATAATCAGGAAACCGATCCCTCTCCCGCTTCCGGTACCTATGAGTCTTCCGATGGTTCCTTCCAGCCTTCCGCCCTTTAATAGCATCGGAATGAAGATATTATCTGCAAGTACTCCTGATACGGAATAAGCCAAGACATATCCCAGTTGAGAGATCATTCCGATCATGGCCCAGGCTCTTCCCTGCAGTGAATTTTCGATATTCTTTCTCAACAGGACATCAATACAGGTATTGGCAAAGGGAAGGGTCGCAAAGAATAAAAAGCCTTCGATGCAGATTAGTACAATATCTTCCCGGAAGCCAAAGCCTATCATAAAAATACCTGTCAGGAACAGGGTGCCCGATAATATTCCGGGATACCCTCTTTTTATCGGAAGCATCCCAATCACCACACTGGAGACCAGCATTCCGACAGCCGATATCGTCTCTGCTGTTCCGAGTGTTGATACATTGGAAAATGCCAATACCATCGGGGTGGATAATAGTTGAATGAAGCCAACGAAGAAGGTTAGGATGGAAGTAAGGATAACCAACAGAAGTACTCCTCTTTTTTGCACCACTGCCTGCCACCCTTCCGAGAAATCCCTGCGGAAGGAGTTGGAGTGTTCCAGCTTTACGGAAGGCAATCCCTTTCTCACAATCACGGTTGCTGTTACTGTTACAAAGAAGGTACATATATCGATGATCAGAAGAAGCTTAATATCAGATACCGAAAGCAAAAGACCGGCTATGATCGGGGAAATCAGATATTTTGCTGATCCTGCTGCCTGAACCAGGCCGCTTGCCCTGGAATACTGATCCTCAGTCAGCAAATCCGTTACAGTTGCTTTATAAGCCGGATCCAGTAAGGAGGAAAATACGGAACTGATGACGACTCCGATACAGATTTGCCAGATTCTTATCTCTCCTCCCAGCATACAGAACAGTATAAAGAAAAGTCCCAGCGCAGACAGGCTGTCTCCCAGGATCATCATCAGCCTTCTGTCATACCGATCTGCCAGTACCCCTGCAAAAGGTCCAAGCAGGATTGACGGCAGAAAGGCCAACAATGTGATCAAAGCCGTTGCAGACGCCTTCCCTGTCAACTGATATACATAAACACCGAGACCAAAGGAAGTCAGACCGCTTCCGATCGCCGAGATCAGTTCCCCTGACCATAAAAATAGAAATTTATGAAATGATTTATTTGATTGTTTCATATGATTACTCCTTTACCCTATTACCCTTTTACTATTTACAGAACAATTTTGTCACATAGGAAAAGCTCCCCCGCTCCGCCCCGAACATGCACTCCATATTATAGATGAAAGCCAGTATCCTCGTTCCCTGTTCTTCTGCTGACAGGGAAAACAGTGCATCATCAAAGATTACCTGCGTATAGGTGATCAACATCTCAGCGCTTTCATAGGGATAAGGGGTATGGAAGATCCCCACCTCAATTCCCTCCTTCACAATCTCTGCAAGGATGGGTGTAACACCTTGAATCATAGTAGCCAACATTTTCTGATGCATCAGCGCATTCTGCGGTTTATGCAGTTCTTCTATGATTTCATTGCCAACCGGTGCATCCAGCTTTAGTGACATAATTGCTTGAAAAATCTTTTCGTGAACCGTCAGCTCCTTGTTCTCCACAACCTGACGGGCCGCAGATAACAGCCGACTGTTATACCGGTCAATGATACCATCCATAACCTCTTCCTTGGATTTGAAGTGATAATAGAAGGTGCCCTTGGCAATCCCTATTTTATCAATCAGCTGCTGTACACTGGTGCTGTCATAGCCTTGTACTGCAAACATTTCTTCTGCTGCATCCAGTATTTCGTTTCTGCGGTCTTGTGCTGATTTTGTAGTTCTCATCTGTTACCTCCTTATCGACCGACCGTCGGTCTATAATGATGATAATAATACAGTTCCTTCCTCATGTCAAGTGTTTAATAAAAAAAGTGCCCGCCCATGCGGAGCATATTAATCTTTTAGGATAATTTTCTAATAATATAAAAAAATACAGGCAGATTTCAAGTTTCCCCGTCAATCCACCTGTATATCTTACCTAACATTAAATCAGTACCTTTTGTATGTATTAAATCCCAAAGATGTCAGCAGCATTTTTCATGTTTTCCATGACAGCAACACTAAATGGACAGCGCGCTTCGCAGCTTCCGCAAGTAATACAGTCTGAACCATGAGCAGAAAGTGCCTTATAGTGCTGAACAATGCTAGGCGGTACCGCATTTGGTGTAAGTCTGGCAATATCAAGATATTTCGTAACAGTAGCAATATCAATATTACTAGGGCAAGGTTGGCAATGATTGCAATACATGCATTTTCCACCATAGCTATGCTCATATGTACTGATAATCTTACTGTAATCTCTCTCTTCATCCGACACGGTGATATATCTGACTGCTGCTTCAATTTCAGCTCGGCTTTTACAACCTAGCAAAACGCTGGAAACTGCCGGACGTGAAAGTGCGTAATGAATACATTGCTCCGGCGTAAGTGCATCAGAAAAAGGAGAATGCTCCTTCGAGAGCAGCTTACCCGCCCCGAAGGTTTTCATAACAGTAATTCCTGTGCCACGGCTCTCGCAAAGACTGTATAGTTCCTTTCTTAAAGGGTCCAAAGAAACCAACGTTTTCTTATCAAAATTACTATCCAGTGCATCAAAGACACTTTTATTCCCCGGCACAAGGTCAAAAGCAGGGTTAATGCTGAATAACAATACTTCTACAAGCCCGGTCTCAATAGCCTTCTTTGCCATAATCGGATTATGAGAACTTGCACCAATAGCACGAATGACTCCACTCCTTTTCAAATCCCTCACGTAGTCAATGATTCCTGTATGGAATACCCCATTGTAATCCTCCGCAGAGTCAATAAAAAACAGCATTCCTACATCAATATAGTCCGTTTTAAGATCTTTCAACAGGTTATCAAAATAACGCTTACATGTATCAAGGTCACGGCTAATATCGTATTGTTGATTCAGGTCCACAGAACAAATATGACCCTGTATGATAACTTCCTTTCTACGGTTTCCCAGTGCTTTTCCTATGTTCCTTCTGATTTCATGTCCGGGCATAAAGACATCCATAATATTAATCCCGTGTTCCAATACAGCTTCAATTGTTTCTTCTACCTGTGCATATGGCTTTCCGTCAAGGTGCTCTCCTCCGAAGCCAACAATGCTCACATCCAGACCTGTGTTCCCAAGCTTACGGTATTCCATCTTCATTCTCCTAACATATTAAATTTTAAGATTTACAGTAACTATATTATATATAAACAACTTCCTGTCATCATTACTTTTCGATCATTCCAACTAATTATGCCCAACGTTCCGGCAGTAATTCCTCCAACGTTACAGTACGGTTTTTCAGCAGAACTTCACAGCCTAGGTTATCATAATTGATCTGATACAGGAATTCCCTGCATCTTCCACAGGGTGGAACAATTCCGCTTTCCCGACTGACCGCAACCAATTTCAACACTCTGCTCTCTCCAGCCGTAATCATAGCGGCAATTGCTGCATGCTCGGCGCAAAAGCCCATGGAGCATGGCGTATCGATACATACTCCTTGATAAACATTCCCCTTGTCCGTCAGTATTGCAGCCGCTACTGACCCTGCATAGGAACTCTCGGATAACTGTCTCGGATTCAGTGTTGCTTCCGCAATCTTTACCAACTCTTTAAAATCCATACTATCCCTCCCAACTATCTGATCCTCATGTATATAGCCTGTCTCCAAATACTCTGTGTCCGAATCCCTTATAGAGTGTGAAAGACCGGCTTCATACGATCAAAGGTACAGAAATAAGAATACCCCAATTCCTGAAGCAGCTTCCTCGTCTCGAGCAATCTATAGCCTACATCTTCCTTCTTATGCGCATCGGAGCCGATGGTGAGGATTTCTCCGCCAAGCTCCCGATATAATTTCAATATCCTTACGGAAGGGGATACGTCGTTCAGACCATACCGGTACCCTGAGGTGTTTACTTCTATTCCTTTTCCCTTCTCGATTACGGTTTTCAGTATCTCAATAATAATGTCCTGCACTTTTTCAAAAGGATACTCCCCATTCGGATCATATCTTCTGATTAAGTCCAGATGCCCTAATACGCTGAAATCCTCATAAAGGTTCATTACCTTGAGAATCTCTTCATAATACCTCTCCTGATACTCCTTCTGGCTCCTTCCGGTCTGAAATTTCTGATTCCAAAACTCCAGATTGTCAACCTGATGGCAGGAGAAGAGGATAAAATCGAAAGGATATTTGAGAAAGGTTCTTCGAAATACAGAGACAGTACCTGTCTGTATCCCGAACTCCATACCACCTTTTATTTTAATGCGGTCTTGAAAGAGCTCCCTGCACCTTTTGATTTCCTTCCAATAAGCTTCACAATCACAATTGATATCCGTCTTGACACCATAGTCGATATGTTCCGTATAACAGACCTCCTGAATACCCCTCGCAATTGCCTGTTTGATTGATTCCTCCATCGGGAATTCAGAGTCGTCACTAAAGCTCGTATGAAGATGATAATCTGCCAGCATAAAGCCACCTCCCTATTTTCCTTCCGGTACTGTAGCCGAGCTTAATCCTTCTCCGACAGTATGGGTGTGATTCAGTTTTTCCAACATGATAATCATCACGATTACAAAAAAGATCAGATAGAACGGATATAATTTGATATTGATCAGTCCTACCAGCAGACCGAATAACGGAGGCATAAAGGTCGACCCTGTATATGCACAGGCCATTTGCATTCCGATCATCGCCTGGGACAGATCTTTTCCGAATTTGACCGGCGTCTGATGAATGACACAGGGGTAGATCGGCGCACAACCTATTCCGATTACAATAAAGCCGATGCACATAATCAGATTGCCAAAGGGCAGAAGCAGCATCAGTATACCAAGTACTGCAAACCCCTGACCCAATCGGATCATTGCCTTATCATTCAGCTTAAAGGTAATGAAACCACAGATGAATCTTCCCACAGTAATACCAAGATAATAGAAAGAAGCCCATTTTGCTGCGGTCTCCACAGACATACCTCGGTTCAGCACCATGTAGCTTGCCGCCCATAATCCTGTCGTAGATTCCAGTGCACAGTAACAGAAGAAGGCTGTCAGAGTCGACATCGCGCCGGGCAATCTTACCAACTCCTTCATCGGCAGACTCCGATGCTTTTGCTCTTCACCTTCGGGGGCTGTTGTTGTTTTCCGCCAAAGAGGCAATGAAAAAATCAGAATTGCTGTTAATACGATCTGAATAATGGAAATGGTCCGATAACCGGTATTCCAGGTCTGGCCTCCGGTCAAAAAATATCCCATGATGTAGGGTCCGAGTGTTGCTCCGACTCCCCAGAAGCAATGAAGCCAACTCATATGCCTGGATTTATAGTGAAGGGCAACAAAATTATTCAATGCTGCATCCACACTTCCTGCTCCGAGTCCGTAAGGAACTGCCCAGAGACAGATCAGCAGAAAGGAATTGGATATGGAGAAACCGAACAAAGCAGCCGCTGTCATTCCTACACTGATTGCGGTAACCTTACCGGTACCGAGCTTGTGAATGACCTTATGGCTGAACAAACTGGATATGATCGTTCCGCCGGCTACAATCATGGAGACGATTCCTGCATAGGCTATCGGGACATTCAATTCTCCGTGCATGACAGGCCAGGCCGAACCCAGGAGCGCATCCGGAAGTCCGAGACTGATAAATGCAATATAAATGATAACTAATAATATGGAATACATAAAGCACCTCTCTCAACAAGTCATAAGTAAATTAAATCATCATGTATTGTAATATTACAGCCAAAAACACTTTACATCAATAACAAAAAGGTCATATAATATAACAAAACAGACATTTCGTTAATATTAGTGTGAATGGGAGTGATTTTATGGCAGTACTGCCCTGTGCAATCGTCGTGAATGATAAAAAGCAGGAGCTCAATCCCCATGGAACTCCTTTGTTTCCCTGTGGTTGCTATGATACCTATATCGACAATTCTGACTCCTGGAAGGTTGCCTGGCATTGGCACGAGGAGCTGGAGCTGATTGTCATCCATCAGGGGGAAGCCCGAATTACAGTGGGACACAGTAATTATGTCCTGAAGGAGGGGGAGGGCATTTTTATCAACTCCAATGTGCTCCATTCCGGAAGGGGAACCAGTGCGAATCAATGTATCCTGCATTCCTTCGTATTCCATCCCAGCCTGCTTACCGGTTTCACAGATACGGTATTCATGCAGAAATATATCTCTCTGCTCACTGCCTGTACTGAATTGACGAGTTTTGTCCTGAAGCAGGAAGGAAGCTGGCAAAAACAGGTATTAGATGAGGTCAGGTCAGCTTATGAGATCTTCAAGGCTGAGGAGTACGGCTTTGAATTTGATATTCGGAATCATCTCACCAATGCCTGTATGCAGATCATGAAGTACAACAGACATCTGCTGTCAGATCAGCTGCCGGAGCACAGACCTGATACAAATAGAATTAAGATAATGCTGAATTACATTCATCAGCATTACCCTGAAGCTCTCGAATTAAAACATATTGCAGACAGTGTGAATGTCAGTTCCCGGGAATGTCTGCGCTCCTTTCATGAGCTGCTTGGCATCTCACCGATGCAATATCTGATCAAATACCGAATTTCCTCCTCGGCCCAGCTGCTATCCGATACCGACTTCAATATTACAGAAATATGTGTCCGGTGCGGTTTTCCCAGTCCGAGCTATTTTACAAAAATGTTTAAGCGCTATACCGGACTGACGCCATCCGAATACCGAAGACAGTTTTAGCATCTTTTGAAGTACTTGGGCTGTTCCCGATCACAGCTGAATCATCTGGGTTGGACTGATCGGTATGATGATTCGGGAAAAGTCATATGCCTTCACCAGCTGCTTCATCTCATCGGCAGGAACAGTGCCTTCGAAATTAAGCAGGTGAACTCCGATGATCCTATCTGAGTTGCACTCAGAGCTGACTTTCAACAGGTAGCTGAGAAGGTGATGAATTGCATGCCTTTTATCCTCTGTTCCTTTTAAAAAGCCTTCCTCCACCAGATTACAGATCAGTATTTCCGGCTTTCCGATTGATGCAAACAGCTCCTTGGTTACCAGACTGTCACCCGTAATATAGATTCTCCGGCTCCCCGCTTTGATTAGATAACTGTTGTTTAGCGCATCCCAGCCGTTAAAATGCTGCGTATGGATTGCTTTGATACAGATATCTCCCACAATGATACCATCCGGGTTCTGAGGATCCTTGCTATATAATACTTTAAGTTGTTCCAAGCCAGCCTTACCAAGCTCCAGGATGGGTTTTAGGATTGTAGGAGGTCCGATGACGGTAACATCCTGCCCGATCAAGTTCGGCAGCTTCTCCGGACTGAAATGATCTCCGTCATCATGGGTAAACAGAATAAGATCTCCGGGTACTATCGGCTCCGGCTGATTTATGGTATTAAAAGCATCCACTAAAATTCTTCTACCGCCGATTGTTATCACCAATGCGGCCACACCGGTATTTCTGATTTCCAACTTTTCCATACTCACACTCCTATTCCGGCAGTAATCACGGCCGGATGTTTTATTGAAGACCATATTTGAAAGCCAGCTTCACCTTGATGACTTCCTCTGTGAATTGATTTGCTTCATTGATAAAGCCAATCCGTCTTTTATGTAGGTTTCCGGAGCAATCTCATCCTGAGCTATGGCATAATCGGATTTTCCGGAGCCCGGCTGATCCCAGTTCACTATCGTAAAATCCTTCTCCAATGCAGAAAACTCATAACGGACATAGGATTGCCCCGATCAAAGTGTAACCTGCACTTTTCCTTAATTTAATCTTATGCTGCTGAACCGGTCTATTCTTAAGTCCGTTTATAAACAGCAGCAATGCCCGGACCAGACCAAGGAGGATCAAGATTGCTTCTCCGATTAATACTATCAAAAATACTATCATTTGCCCCAATTACGCTATTTCTCCTTACTCATGTTCTTTCATGATTACATCTGCTGTTTCCTGCAAGCCAACCCTGTTCTGATGGATTTACAACAGGAAAATTCATCCTCGAATAATACCTAATTTTTCCTTGTTTGTCAATATGCACCTTATCACTTATGCTCCGGAACAATGGGACAGCAGTTTCTATATATTAAAAAAGAAGCCCTCTGCATCTCTTCCTTTCCTACAGCGGACTTCTCAACCACAGACAATGTACCTGATTCAGTAATTCAATTCGATTTTTAATACTCCAGTATGGAGTATTCAAAGTATTCGTAGTTCAACTGCGTACCCTCCCTTATCTCAGGCGGCAGCAAGGCTCTTGCTACAAGCTTTAAATCGTCGTCCGGCATTGTTACCCTTCTAAGATACGCATAATCACCGTCTATTTTTACCACCTCGTAGATACATGCTTCCATTGTTCTTTCCTCAATTTCTTTCTCTGTTCTCGTATCTGATTCTGTCCAGCCACTCCTTTACAGCAGCAGTGAACAGAACATCCTGTTCTATCTGCAAATTATGTCCTGCCTTGTCCAGGATACACAGGGAGGCTCTTGGATATAACTCAAGTATTTGATACAGATCCTGATATCCGACTCTGGAATCCTGCCTTCCGGCAAGCATTAGGGTCGGTTTACAAAAAGGCTCTTTCAAGTCATCTACCGGAAAGGATACTTCTCCGGATAATCTTCCTAAAAACCCATAATCCGCTGCCTTACATGCAGGTACAATTTCTTTTCTGTACCGCTCCCATACCCGCCTGTTCTGAATAACATTAATACCCTCCGCCTGAAAATCCTGCCTCTCCTCTTCGGTAAGACCGGACAAAAGCTCCTCATCCTTTTCCAATACATAGTACAGGGCTTTGCGTGGTCCTACACTCGGACAGATCAGAAGAAGACCGTCAACCTGATCAGCTCTCTCATGAAGGATCGCTCTTGCCAGGTGGCCGCCATAGGATTCTCCGGCAAGGATAAAATGCTGATCCGGTAGCACCTTATCAATAAATCCAAGCAGAATATCCAGCATCTGATCAGAGCTGTTCATCCAATCTTCTGCTTTGGTATTTCCCATACCGGGTAAATCCGGATAGATACGCTGCCATCCTGTATTATATGTCTGGAATACGGGCTCCATACAGCCTTTCATCAGCCTGTGATCCACACTCCAGCCGTGTATCATCAATATGGGGGTTCCTTCCCCGTAGCTTTCATAGTACACCTTGATATTTCTAACATTACATTCCATCCTTATCCCTCCTGCCTCCATAAGAACATCGGTCAGTCACCGATCGTTGTTCTTTATACCATATAAGATAGTACTATATAGTATTGTTGTCAAGAGAAATTATGGATTCATTTCCATTAAGATAATAATACCACTTCACAAACCGTCAATATGCTATCCCTTACTGTAAATCTGAAATCATAACCTGCGTATTCCACGCCATAGATGCGGGTCGGATCCTTCTGGTAGGAGGGTCTCGGGTCGCAGGCCAATACGCCGATCACAGCCTCACGCAGTTCCAGGGGAATACGGAATAACAGCTCTTCAGGAAAGTCTACCGTAAGTGCATAATCCTTTAAGGGCTCCGCAAAGCCTCCTGCTGCATCCGGTCTGCTATCCGTATACGGCAGGTAAGGCTTGATGTCATAAATAGGAGTATTGTCCATCAGATCGGCTCCTGCCACATGAAGGACCGGTCCCCATTCGCTATCCAGTTCGATGCCTTCCAGTTTGACACAGGAAAGTCCGATGGGATTCGGGCGGAACGGGGAACGGGTTGCAAAGACACCCATCCTCTGATTACCGCCAAGGCGGGGAGGCTTCACCATCGGAGACCAGGTATCCCGTACAGCCTCCGAGAATTCCCACAGTAGCCAGATATGGGAAAACTCCTCCAGGCCCCGGAATGCATCCGGATTGCGGTATTCCGGTTCGAATAGGATCGCTGCTTTCAAAGCATCCACCAGGCCGCTTTGTCTCGGTATCCCGAATTTGGACGGAAAATCCGTACGTATCCGTGCTATCACCTTCAAGGTTGGGTCGGGTGATACTCTCTTTGCCCTGTTACTCTGTTGTTCTTCTCTTTGCTTTCGGATCTCTTGATAGGATGCCATGGTCGTTCTCCAAATCGTTCTTTATCATTACTTTACTCTTGTTCTATGATACCCATAATCGTCAGGTATTGTCAACTGTGGCTGCTTCAAAATAAATGTACTGTTTATCATTTTGCCTATTGACAAATATATCGAGGTGCGATATATTCATACTACGATATATCGCACCTCGATATATAGCATTACAATATAAGGAGGTACTTATGGAAGAAAAGATAAAAAGAGTATATATTCCCATGACCGAGACAGGGTTTTATATCCTATTCTGTCTGCAGGAGGAGATGCATGGGTATACAATCGGGCAGAAGGTAAAAGCACTAACCGACGGTGAGATTAATATCAGTCCGGGTACCATGTACGGCAGTCTCTCCAAGATGGAGAAGGATGGTCTGATCCGTTTTGTAAAGGAGGAGGATAAGAGAAAATCCTATATCATCTCTGAACTGGGTCAGGAAATCCTTGCGATAGAGCTGCACAGAATAGAACGTCTTTATAAGAACAGTAAGGGGGAAATGCTTCATGAAGCAAAAGGTTGAAAAGCAAAGATTTCTCATTTCAGAATTCAGGGAAGAAGCCGCCTGGCTCTCCTTTATGCATAGAGAGGGATGGAAATTCGTATCCACGGATGGCGGAAAGTATAGATTTGAACCCTGCGAGGGAGAGGACTTCATCTATCAGCTGGATTTCAAGAAAAACGGTGTCGCCGAAGACGATTACATCCAGATGTTCGCCGATTACGGCTGGGATTATGTCTTCCGATTCCGGAAGTGGTTCTATTTCCGTAAGAAAAGAACAACTGAGGAAGAGGATCTTTCCATCTTCAGTGATAAGGAATCTAAGATTGAATTTTGTAAAAGAGTCATTGGTTATGATATCATCCGAGTTCTTCCGATCCTTTTGCTGCTTTTGGCAACAAACTATCTCCTGTTCTTTACCTCTCTGGCAGAAAAGAGTGATTTTCTTCAGGGAGCAAAATACGGAGTCGTATCGGGAACTGCTATCGCCTTGGTCTTCAGCCTCAGTGTTACCATTAACCAATATAAACGACTTTATCAAATGATCAGAAATTATGAGAACCCAATCAAATAGAACAAAGCAGTGACCCGCACTTGCTTTACGAATAGCTTGGGATCGTCTGTGATACTCTCTTACCTTTTTGTAACTATATAACAAAAAAGTGCGTACTGGACTTTATCAGAACTCTCCTGTAGATTAAAAATCACAGAAAGGAGGGAAGAATATGGAAAACAGTACACTACAACATATTCTAAATAGAAGAAGCGTAAGAAAATATCTGGATCGTAAGGTATCGAAGGAGCTGGTGACACAGCTCTTGCAGGCAGCAATGAATGCCCCCAGTGCCTGGAATCAGCAATGTTGGCACTTCATCGTGATAGAGAATAAGGAGAAAATGGATGAACTTTCAGAAATCCACGGAGGCTACCATACCTTAAAGAACGCTCCGATTGCCATCCTGGTATGCGCTGAACCGGGTACTGCCAAGCTGGAATGTTTTGTGGATCAGGATTGTGCGGCTGCGACAGAAAACATACTGATAGCTGCAGCATCCTTTGGTCTTGGAGCGGTATGGATGGGAGTAAATCAGACTTCAGAAATGGATTCCGATGTCATCCGCAGGGTCTTATCAATCCCGGCAGAAATCAAACCCTTTTCCTTCGTCGCACTGGGCTACCCCACCGAACCGTCCACACCTCAGAACAAATATGACGAAAAGAAAATCCACTATAACAGCTTTGTCAGTGAATGAGAAAACTGTCTGATACACCGATGAACATATTTAATTCAAATATGAGAAAGTGATTATCGCTATAAGGTTTATAAGAAAAGAAAATGTTTATTAACACTATTGAGCCACAAACTTACTATTATTAGAAAAGAAAGAGGGCTGTCACCACAAGATTCATTTTCATTCCCAGAAACACAGGTGTGCTGATAGAGTTCATTCGTTTTACTGACTTTATCACTTTCCCGGTAATACTTGTTTTCGTAAGGAGCGACCAATTTCGGAAATCGTCCACGGATGGACGATTTAGGAGCATGCGGCAGGGATGCCGCTTTGCTCCGACGGAATGCCATTAGCTCCGATACGAAAGCTTAGTATTACCCGAAAGTGATAATGGGAAAGTAAAACAAATAAGCTCTGTCAGCACACCGTTTCTAGTAAATAAACCTTCCGGTGTGACAGCCCATTTTCTATACTAATGAGGGATTTGATTTATTTCGATTTGGATTTGGAATATACGTCAAATGCAACGGCTGCAAGGAGAACAAAGCCCTTGATGGCCTGCTGCCAGTCGATGCTGATACCCATAATGGACATACCGTTGTTCAGAACACCCATCAGCAAACCACCGACCATCGCTCCCACGATTGTACCAACACCGCCTGAGGTGGAGGCTCCACCAATGAAGCAGGCAGCAATCGCATCAAGCTCGAAGTTAACACCGGATTTCGGTGTGGCAGAATTCAATCTTCCTGTAAATATGACACCTGCCAGCGCGGCCAATACACCCATATTGGCATATACCCAGAACATAACCTTCTTTGTATTGACACCGGACAACTGTGCTGCCTTTGCATTACCGCCAAACGCATAAATATGTCTTCCGGGTATCGTCTTCATAGTAACAAAGGAATAAACCAATACCAATGCAACGACGATAATCAGAACCATCGGAATACCTTTATAGGAAGCCAGGGAATAAGTAAATGCATTAATTACCACAAGGATACAGATTACCTGGGGGATGAAAACTACATTCGGACTAACCTCAAAGCCATACTTCTTCTTGTTTTTTCTGCTGTTCATTTCCTTAAGAATGTAGAGTATGGATGCGACAATTCCACATGCGATTGCCAATATATTCTTAAAACCGAACATCGGAGCATCGGGAATGAAGCCTGATGCCAGGAAGGTATATCCATCCGGCAGAGGTGCAAGGCTGGTTCCCTTTAACACAACCAAGGTCAAACCTCGGAAGATCAACATGCCTGCCAGTGTCGCAATGAAAGCCGGTACTCCTACATAAGCGATCCAGAAGCCCTGCCAGCAACCGATCAATAATCCGAGCAGTAAGGAGGTAATTATGGTCGGAAGGATCGGTACATTCATCTTCAGCATCATCGTAGCAGAGATCGCTCCGACAAAGCCGGCTACGGAACCTACGGACAAATCTACATTACCGCCGGTCAGGATACATAGCAGCATACCGATGGCAAGAACCAATATATAAGCATTTTGTGAAATCAAATTTGAAATATTTAAAGGCTTTAGCAGGACACCTTTGGTCATAAACTGAAATAATACGATTACTACGACTAATGCAATCACCATTACATACTGACGAATATTTCCCTTCAACAAAGCACTCGTCTTATTTTTCATGATATCCCTCCTGATTGCTCTGCATTATGCATTGCATTATGTTTTCCTGTGAGGCTTCATCGGCACTCAATTCTCCTACAATTCTACCCTCGTTCATAACATATACTCTGTCGCACATGCCCAGAATTTCAGGCAGCTCCGAGGATATCATCAGTATTGTTTTTCCGTTTTCGGTCAATTCATTAATAACCGAGTATATTTCATATTTCGCACCGACATCGATACCTCGTGTCGGCTCATCCAAGATCAGCACATCAGGATTGGAGAAAATCCATTTACTGAAGACAACCTTCTGCTGGTTTCCTCCGGATAAGTTCCCCGCTTTTTGAAGAATGCTGGAAGATTTTATTCGCAGCTTTGCCCTATAATCTTCCGCAACCTTTATTTCCTTATTTTCATCTATTACGATACCTTTACTGATTTTATGGAAGGCGGTAAGGCTGATATTGCGCTTCACATTATCGATCAAGATCAGACCTGCGCTTTTTCTGTCCTCTGTTGTATATGCAATACCATGCCTGATCGCATCTCTGACATTTTTAATATGTATTTCTTTTCCATCTTTTATGATCGTTCCCTCGATTTTCTTACCGAAGGATTTTCCGAAGATGCTCATGGCGAATTCTGTACGACCGGCACCCATCAGTCCTGCAATGCCTACTACTTCACCTCTTCTGGTATTAATGTTGATATTATCCAACACCAGTTTAGTTTCATCCTTGGAATCATAGGCGCTCCAGTTTTTGACCTCGAAGCACACTTCTCCGATTGCGTGAGACCTCTTTGGGAAACGGTCTACAAGCTCTCGTCCAACCATTCCCTTGATAATCCTGGCTTCTGAGATATCATCCACACCCTTTACCAGGGTTTCGATTGTCTTTCCATCTCGAAGCACGGTAATCTCATCTGCCACCTTAGTTACTTCGTTCAATTTATGAGAAATAATAATGCTCGTTATTCCATGCTGCTTCAGTTCCAGCAGCAGATCCAGCAGGTGCTTTGAATCATCATCATTCAAAGCAGCTGTCGGTTCATCAAGAATTAATATCTTTACATCCTTAGCCAGAGCCTTGATAATTTCTACCAACTGCTGCTTACCCATTCCGATGTCCTGGATTCTGGTATCAATATTTTCATGGAGACCTACCTTTTTCATCATCTCCATTGTCTTAATCCGTGTTTTGTCCCAGCTGATGACCGGACCGAAGCCGGTTTGCTCGTTCCCGAGAAATACATTTTCTGCAATTGAAAGCTGCGGGATTAAAGCCAATTCCTGATGAATGATAGCAATTCCCTTCGCTTCACTCTCTTTGATATTCTTAAAAGTACATACCTGACCATCTATTACAATATCGCCCTCATAGGATCCATGGGGATAAACACCGCTTAAGACGTTCATCAAGGTAGATTTTCCCGCGCCATTTTCACCGACCAGCGCATGGATATGAAGAGGCTTGATCTTAAAGTTGACGTTATCCAGCGCCTTCACACCGGGAAACGTTTTTGTTATGTTTCTCATTTCCAATGCATATTGTTCCATATTCATACTCCTTTAGCGATAGCGCCGCCTTCTGATTATTCCGATGCCAATATTAATTGTACTAAAATGTCGGTTAGCGCCACTTCGGCTAACCGACATTTCAGCAATTAAGATCATAACAGGATTATTGAATATCTTCCGGTTTCAAGTATCCGGAGTCCATAACTAATTCTTGATAATTATCCTTTGTTACGATAAAAGGTGCAAGCAGATAGGAAGGAACAATTTTTACATTATTGTTATAGGTTGTAGTATCATTGATCTCAGGTTCTTTACCGGTAAGTACTGCATCAACCATGCCTGCTGCTACTTTTGCAAGTTCACGGGTATCCTTTAAGATGGTGGAATACTGATCACCGGATACAATCAACTTGATGGAAGCAGCTTCTGCATCCTGTCCTGTAACTACGGGTAAATCCTTGCCGGTTAAACCAAATGCTGTTAAAGCAGAAAGGATACCTCTGGAGATACCATCGTAGGGAGATAATACACCGTGAAGTGTCTTACCATCGGAATAGTTAGCAGCCAGGATTGCATCCATACGAGCCTGTGCAACAGCACCGTCCCAACGTAAGGTTCCTACTTCTTCCTGAGTAACCTGACCGGAGGGGATAACAACTGTACCAGCATCAATCAACGGCTGTAATACGTCCATAGCTCCCTGGAAGAAATAGAAGGAGTTTGTATCATCGGGAGAACCTGCAAACAGCTCGATATTGTAAGGGCCCTCGCCTTTCAGCGCCTTCATACCATCTACCAGTGATTGAGCCTGTAACTGGCCAACCTTTCTGTTATCGAAGGTTGCATAGTAAGAAACTGCATCAGTATTTACTAAGAGACGGTCATAAGAGATAATCTTTACACCACCGGCAGCTGCTGCATCCAGAGTGTCGGAAAGTGTGGAACCGTCGATTGCTGCGATTACAAGAACAGCAGCACCCTTGGTAATCATGTTTTCAATCTGTGATTTCTGTGTCGGAATATCATCCTCAGCATACTGTAAATCAACTGTATATCCCTTTGCTTCCAGAATTTCTTTCATTGCTGCGCCGTCTTTGATCCAACGTTCACTGGACTGGGTAGGCATTGCAATTCCTATGTACTGACCGGCACCAACCTGCTCTGTCACTGCTTCTGCAGCTTTTGTAGGTGCTGCTGTCGGATCTGCAGCAGGTGCTTGCGTTGCAGCAGGTTCCGTAGTAGTAGGTTCCTCTTTCTTTGTGCCACAACCAACCAGCATAGATACTGTCATGGCAAGAACCATAAGTAATGCTAAAACTTTTTTAAAACCCCACATGTTTCTTTTCATAAAAACCTCCTCGTTTTGATGGTGTTTTTTGTTGATTTATGCTAAACTATAGTCATGCTATAGTCAACATCGAAACAATACATAAATAATCACAATTTACTTGCCTTGTTCATTTTCGTTTTTGTTCGTTTTAGATTTCGTTTGTGTTTGCATGAATGAATCATAACACCTGCATTAATAATTGTCAACAATATATTCATATTTTTTTCTCTCTTTTTATGCATCTTTAACAACTACATAGTCAAATACTTACCATTGAAAGTTCGTATTGTTTTTTATTCAAGAATCGTGTATCATAATCAAATAAAACACCTATTTGACAGTCTTAAGATATGCTGTCAAATGACGAAAAGATGGGATAAAATTTATGTTTGCGATCGAACGTGTAAAAATCATAAAAAATCATCTGTTAAAAGAACAGAAGGTATCGGTCTCAAAATTAAGCGAGCTGCTCGATGTAACAGAAGTAACGATACGCCGAGATCTTGAAAAGCTGGAAAGCGAGGGCTTCTTAAAACGGACCCACGGTGGAGCCGTGCTTATGGATTATGTCGAGGAATCTGCCCTAGGGGAGAATGAAGAAAGCAAAGATATCCTGCTATATCAGGAAATTGCCGATACCGCTTTGCATCTGGTCAATGACGGAGAAGCCATCATGCTTACCAACGGCACGGTGAATACTTATATTGCAAAGGCTTTATCCGAACATAGTAACTTAACCATTGTTACAAATGACTTAATGATCGCTTCCGCCTTCTCTCATTCCCCCGGTAACACCTTGATTCTGCTTGGCGGTGATCTGGAGGAGAATGCATTGTTTGGCCAGATGACGATTGATAATTTGCGTAATTTTTCTTTCGATCATATTTTTATAGAGATTGATGGTTTCAGTGAAACTGTCGGCATCACGGTTTCCAGCACAAAAAAAGCCACCTTGATCCAACAAGCAATCAAGCAGGCCGATTCCGTTACCATGGTCTGTCTGTCAAGATTTTTCGGGGTGAAATCTCTCTATCGTGTCGGGAACTTAGGTCTCTCGCATCGTGTACTTACCGACTCCAATCTGGAAGACAAATACAAAAACTATATCTATAATCAGAACATACCATTATTTACTTCGATTGATGTTTATGAAAATTAATTTGAGCTGCAGCAGAGCTGCAGTATGGGAGGTATAATGTGAATATTCCTTTGCTCGAACTAAAGAATATCAATCTTACAGTATCGAATTTCAGGATTAACAATGTAAGCATCTCCCTGTATCCCGGAGAGGTTCACATGGTTATGGGTGAAAACGGATCCGGTAAAAGTATGCTGATGGAAATGATCTGTGGTATGCTACAGCCTGATTCCGGAGAAATATACTTTGAAGGTCAATTGATCAAGCCAAAAAGTCTTTCCTTCTATTCTTCCAACGAACTCATCTTCATCCAACAGCACTCCACACTGTTGGAAAATATCAGTGTAGCAGAAAATCTGTATTTTCATAATTTACCATATAAAAATAAATTACTGCGTACGATTGATTATGAGAAACTGAATAAACAGTTTCTGGATTTAATTCATGAGTTTAATCTTCCGATTGCAATGAATGATACGGTCAAAACCCTCGGTTTGGCTCAACGGCAGATGATTGAATTCTGCAAGGCCTATATTTCCGATTCTAAAATTGTAATTTTAGACGAGCCCTCAGCCTCTCTTACATCACATGAAAGAGAATTGCTATATAAAATCGTCAGCCACATCAAAGCAAGGGGAGCCGGAATATTCTATATTACACATCGGATTGACGATACGATGAGAATAGGCGACCGCATCTCCATTATTAACAATGGCTCCTTAGTCGGGACAAGAGTAATCAAAGAGACTTCAGAAGCTGAAATAGTCCATCTCCTGATTGGAACACATCTGAATGAGCGATATCCCAAAATGATCATCAAAAAAGGAAAGACGCTTCTCTCCGTATCCAATCTGGGATTTGAAGATAAGCTTTCCAACATCAGCTTTCAGCTTAGAGAGGGAGAAGTCCTGGGCATTACCGGTCCTGCCGGATCAGGAAGGACTCTGCTCGCGAACTGTTTGTTTGGAGCCGTGAAGTACAGCGGTCAGATCTGCATTAATAATAGGCCGGTTCAATTGATTAGTCCTCAGGCAGCCATCCGTAATGGCATTGCACTACTGCCGGAAAACCGCTATGAGGATTCCATCTTCCGCGAACTGGATACCAATGAGAATGTTGCTTTTCCGTCCCTGCACCGCTTTTCCAGAAATCAGATCATCAATTCAGATTTGATGGAGCAGGCTGTTCTGGACTATGCTACTAAGATCAATATTCCAAAATTCAAGAATCAGAGCATTCTTGCTTACAGTGAGGGAAGTCTGCAGAAAGCGCTGTTTGCTAAGTGGCTGATGAGCCTCGCAAGAATTTTTATTCTGGATGAACCTACCCGCGGTATTGATCTCGCCAGCAAGATAGATATCTACAATTTCATCAATGATATGACTAAAAAGAAGGCCGGTATCATTTATATCTCCTCTGATATCGAAGAAATTATGGGAATTTGCGACCGCGTCGCTGTTCTGTCTGACAAGACATTGATCTGCGATCTTCCGACAGGCAGAACCACCGTGGAGGAAATCACGGCATTACAGGTTCGAAGCTCGACTAATCCGCCGGTATCGCATGAATAATCCCTGAACTATCGATGATTGAATAATGATAAGGATATATCCTGTTTAGTTATAGAAAGAGCCACAAACTGTAACCAGTTGTGGCTCCTCATCATTCTTTGCCTTAATGATTGATTAAAAGGAAATAAATTTTAAGTTGTTAATCATACAGATCATGCTCACTTTATTATCCTTATCAAAATAAAATCTTAAAATTACCTTATTTTTATACTTTGCTGAATCGACAAAGGTATAATTATAATCGATATAATTTTTTGTTGCTTTCATAGTTGATTTCAATGCTTTGTCGTCTGCCTGCTCTGTTACAGCCTCATAAATGCTATCTTTCGTCGTCTTGGCTTTCGCATCTCCATATTCTGCTTTTACACTCTTTAATGTAGAACCCAGTACGATATCTCTGCTCGTCTTGATGCATCCTTTTTTACTTTTATCCGTATCCTTATTATAATAGTAAATGCTGAGTGCCCATCCATTCTCACCGATATAGCTCTCATCTTCTAAGAATTGAAGGAAATCGTATTTGCCATCAAATTGAGAACCGGTAAAAACAAAATCCTTTTTCCCCAGTTTTTCTGCCGCACTGGCAACACCGGTATTCCATAAAGTACTTAAGCATAAACATAATACTGTGAGTAAAGCGAAATATCTTTTGTAAGATTTCATATTGTGCCTCCTTTAGAATTAGTTAAAAATTAGTAATATATATAACTTTAACATAGTTCCAAATGTTGGTCAATAAAATATTGTAATATTATAGCACTATTTTGTCCCCTTATATCCGCTTAAGAATCTTTCAAACTTATCCAGTGCCATCTTCAGCTCTTCCACTCTCGGAAGATATACGATTCGGAAATGATTCGGCTCATTCCAGTTAAAGCCTTTGCCATGAACCATCAGTACATGCTGTTCTCTTAAGAAATCCAATACAAATTTCTCGTCATCCAGGATATGATATCTTTTTGCATCAATCTTCGGGAAGATATAGAATGCAGCCTTCGGCTTTACTGCTGTGATTCCGGGAATGCTGTTCAGTCGTTCTGTTATGTACTCCCGCTGCTCATAGATTCTTCCGCCGGGAAGCAGCAGTTCATCTGCACTTTGATAGCCCCCGAGTGCGGTCTGGACAATCTGTTGTGCAGGAACGTTCGAGCAAAGACGCATGGAGGAGAGCATATTCAGTCCTTCGATATAGCCCTTTGCCCTGGACTTATCACCACTCAGGGTCATCCAGCCTACACGGAAGCCAGCAATCCGGTGCGACTTGGAAAGTCCGTTCAAGGTCACCACCATCAGATCCGGAGCCAGGGAAGCAATGGAAGTATGCTCCCTGCCGTCCATGACCAGTCTGTCATAGATTTCATCGGCGAAGATAATCAGCCCGTTCTCCCTTGCCAACTCTACGATCTTCTCCAGGAGATCCTTCGGGTAAAGTGCACCGGTGGGATTATTGGGATTGATGATGACGATGCCTTTTGTCTTATCCGTAATCTTCTTTCTCATATCCTCCAGATCAGGATTCCAATCCGACTGCTCGTCACAGAGGTAATGAACCACCTTACCGCCTGCCAGCGTTGCAGCAGCTGTCCAAAGCGGGTAATCCGGAGAGGGAATCAGAATTTCATCCCCATCGTTTAAAAGCCCCTGCATACACATGGTAATCAGCTCACTGACTCCATTGCCCGTATAAATATCATGGATTCCGACATTGGGGATCCCTTTCAGCTGACTGTACTGCATGATTGCTTTTCTTGCGGAAAAGATACCCTTAGAATCCGAATAGCCTTCAGAGCTGGTTAAATTGGACATCATATCATGAATGACCTCCGCAGGAGCCTCAAATCCGAAAGGTGCAGGATTCCCAATGTTCAGCTTCAGAATTCTGATTCCCTGCTCAATCATCCGATCCGCTTCTTCCACAACCGGACCTCTCACGTCATAACACACATTATCCAGCTTCCTTGATTTTTCGTACACCTTCATCATAATCTCTTCCTCCTATTTATTTTATTAGAGAACAAAGAATGTGCCTTGGCACATTCTCGCGCCGCCGCGTAGCCGCTTGCGGCTATCTTCCGATTAAGCGGCGTGCGCATCCTGCC
>JAEZLY010000152.1 GCA_023414985.1 Bacillota bacterium
GATAAGTACGCGTACCAAAAATCTTGCGGAAGGTCTCATTCTTCATCGCTTCTCTGGTAATCAGAGCCATATCGCGGCAGGAGGTATAATGATTTTCGTCATGAAGTCCGTGAGGATTGACAAAATGGGTGTTCTTACAGCCAAGACTTGCAGCCTTGTCGTTCATCAACTTAGCAAATGCATCGATGCTGCCGGAGACATGTTCCGCAACCGCGTAGGTTACTTCATTGGCTGACTCCAAGAGCATTCCGTATAAACATTGCTGCATAGTGAGCTTCTCACCAACATCAATGCCGATACGGCTGGAATCCAGATCTACATCGAAGATCGCATCCTTTGAAAAGGTGACAGTGTCTCCGAGATTGGAATTCTCTATTGCAAGAAGGGCTGTCATGATCTTAGTAATACTTGCAGGATAATGGCGTTCATCTATATTCTTCTCATAAAGAATCAATCCGGTGGACGCCTCCATGATAATTGCTGATTCAGCATTGACCGCCGGACCATCCGGCCAGGCTGCCTTTTTGTCCGAAGTTGCAGAAGCCTGTACAATTCCGGCTGGTGATAAAAATAGTATAAGAATGCTTAGCAAAGCAGGTAAAAATCGTTTCATAAAACCTCCTGGTACTTAAATATTACTTCGTCCCTTCAAGAAAAATTCCATCGATGGCTTATAGTCCATAATATTGTACTATAAGAGGTTTCAAGTGTAAATAAAAAGTCCGCCGAAAATTGTGAATTTTATCTTACGAAATTCGTGTATTCCCGCGGCATCGGTTCAGGAACGGGAAGGGAAGCCTTAGTGCTATCCTTCATTTTCAGCATCCAAGCCATATTATTAGCCAAATTCCGTAGGACACTCATGCCTTCTCCATCCTGGGTGACCTCTCCCGGAGCTGTGCCGTGGATTACATTCCAGTAATAGGAGGGAACAAGCAGCATCTCGGAGATCAGGAAGTAATGATTCAACTGGTCAAAGGTTGCGACACCGCCGGAGCGTCGTACCGCTGCGATGGAAGCGCCTACCTTTAACCTGAGGGAACCGTGCGCGGAGTAAAACAGACGATCTAAGAAACATTTCATCGTACCGGCGATACCGGAGTAATAAACAGGACTTCCCAGCAAAAGACCGTCTGCAGCATGGATCCGATCGAAGATCGTCCGAAGCTCTTCCCCGGAGAAGATGCAATGATGATCCTTACAACGGCCGCAGCCGATGCAACCTTTGATTTCCATATTTCCGATATGTATGATCTCTGTCTCTATGCCCTGCTGCTCGAGCCCATCACATATTGTCTTAAGTGCAATATAAGTATTTCCCATTGGCTTGGGGCTTCCGTTAATGGCGATTACTTTCATTTTGTTTTCTCCCTTCATAGTAAAATAACTTCCTTCAGTATACTATATTACAGAATTAATTTAAAACATATTTTATCACGGAAGGAAAAAATGCAACGAATTGACGAAAAGGACGTTTCTAATTATAATAAGAAGAGGCATCCTGCCGGAGAATCAATATGAATAGCAGTAAAGTTTACCGATAAATACCCGGAAGTCACAGAGATTTGGTTTGAAAAGGTAAGGGATAGAACACCGGCAGATATTGGTGTTAAGCTCCGGGAAATATCGGTATTTGGGAGGTTAGAATGAGACTTAGAAACATCACCGGCTCAAGAGAAATGGTAGCCGCAAATAATTATGTAGTTCAAGAGCCGGAGAAGCTGAAGGGCCAATGGAGGACGCTTTTTGGAAATGACAGACCGCTTCATATCGAAATCGGTATGGGGAAAGGAAAGTTCATCATGCAGCTGGCCGAAGCCAATCCGCAGATTAATTATATCGGTATTGAGAAATATTCCAGTGTTCTTCTGCGTGCGTTGGAGAAGAGAGAAGAGACAGAGCTGACGAACCTGTATTTTATCAGATATGACGCAGAATATCTGAACAATATCTTTGCGCAGGATGAGATAGACAGGATCTACTTAAATTTCAGCGATCCATGGCCAAAGGACCGTCATGCCAAGAGAAGGTTAACCTCGAAGGAATTCCTTGCAAAATATACTCTTTGCCTGAAACCGGAGGGAGAAGTGATGTTCAAGACGGATAATCGGGTATTGTTCGATTTCTCTGTGGAAGAGGCCGGAATAGCAGGCTGGGAGCTTAGGGATGTGACCTATGATCTTCATCACAGCGAATATATGGAAGGAAATATCATGACAGAGTATGAAGAGCGCTTTTCTGCGATGGGTAATCCGATTCACAGACTGGTAGCATATCGGAAGCAAAAAGGGAAATAGCTTCATACTATAATAACAACGGCAAAATCGGGTGTGTTTATGAAAAACGACTGGAAATCTCAGATCGCGAAGATGACCGGAAATAATCCGCAGATAGATAAAA
This sequence comes from Bacillota bacterium, assembly GCA_023414985.1. Classification (GTDB taxonomy): domain Bacteria; phylum Bacillota; class Clostridia; order Lachnospirales; family Lachnospiraceae; genus Mobilitalea. Next base: position 2,401 of record JAEZLY010000152.1, read on the forward strand.
AATTATTTCGCATCAAAAGATCCTGGGACGAGGTCTCAAGTCTCGTTAATACAGGGATGAAAAAAAAGAGGAAATACAAAAGGTAATAACTTGTAATTTCTCTTAAGCTGTTATAATATAACATTGTAAGCACATAAAAAAAGTAATAATTGAGATACTAAAAACAATAGGATAAACCTGAGCCGCTCTGTAAATCGGAGAGACGGCTTATGGATAGAATGGAGGAAACTGAATGGCATTTCAATTTACAGATGTTAATTTTCAGAAAGAAGCACTAGAATCAGAGCTTCCTGTATTAGTAGATTTTTATGCTGACTGGTGTGGCCCCTGTAAAATGGTTGCCCCCATCGTGGCAGAGCTTGCAGACGAATATTCAGGAGTGTTCAAGGTAGGAAAGCTGAATATAGATAACGAACCGGATACTGCAGAAAAGTATCGAGTGATGTCCATCCCGACTTTAATGATCATTAAGAACGGCGAAGTAGTGGATAAGATTGTTGGTGCGGTACCGAAGGCAGCACTCAAGGAGAAGCTGGAAGCACATAAATAATTAACACGTAGTTAAGAGCTATAGTGAAAAAATTGTCGTACCAGGAAAAAATCTACAAAGGGGAAGAAAAACCCTAAATTACGCGGTTTTTCTCCCCTTTATAAGGATCATTAAAAAAAGAATTATCGGTTTTTTTAAAAAAATAAAAAAAACACTTGCAATTTGTTCCCGGAGCATATATAATAACTTTTGCGTTCGGTAATTACGAAAGGCAAAAAACAGATAAGCGTTTCTAGCTCAGTTGGTAGAGCACCTGACTCTTAATCAGGGTGTCCAGGGTCCGAGCCCCTGGAGACGCACTTTCAAAGTCCTAATTTGGCAGACATACGAGCTGCTGGGTTTGGGCTTTTTTGCGCGATAAAAACTGAGTCCTGCACAAAAAAGCGGTAGGATACACGATGCAAGCTTGCTTGCAAAAGTGTGTCATGCCGGTTTTTGTATAGGCGAAGCCTACGCGACCGAAGAGACCGTCAGGTCTCGAGGTAGCGGTGCAGGGCTCAGTTTTTTATCTATCGAAGCCTACGCGACCGAAGAGACCATCAGGTCTCGAGGTAGCGGTGCAGGGTTCAGTTTTTTATCCATAACTAGCATTAAGATGAGTAGTTATCATTAAGAATATACCCTTTTTCTATGTAGTCATTATAATTACCTAGAATACATTCTTTAAAATCATCAGTTAAATCAAAAAACTGCAATAGCTGGCAGACTTCCTCACACACTTGAAATGCTTCAAGAGCCATATGTTCTTTGCCGTCAGAATTTCCTTTCTCTGTTGAAATACCCCTCCGTTCATAATGATTTAATTCCGAAACGACTTCACCTGCTTCTTCAAGTATTCTACAACCAATTTTAAAAGGTTCATCGCCGTGTGGAAAAAGAGTAGTTTGTGCACTTGAAATCTTCATTAACATATCTAAGTAATCTATGCATTCCATGTAAATCATCCCCAATCCTATATTATTGTTATATTAGTTTGCAATTCTATTTCACGAAAAACCGTATAGTGTTATTATAATACCAGGGTCAGAATGTGTATACCATAATATCCCATTCTGAATATAGTTGAATAGTATGGCTGATCATAATTATAAAAAGGAGGGAAATTATGAAATTAATTAAAAATTTTCTTACCTGCGTTACTATATCATTACTTATCCTTTTAGCAGGCTGTAATACGAAAGTCATAAACGATACGCCGTTAATCAAAGCAGATTTTTCATTTACAGAACTTTCAGACGAAGACTTTCAAGATATAGGTACAAAGGGTTATGTGAAGGAGGATTTCAGAAAAGTAAACCTGAACGTAAGGGTAAAAAATAGTTCCAATATAACAGATAGGACGCTTACAATTCCTGATCTTAAAAATATTATGAATTCATACGACATGGAACGTTACTGGTACGGTCAGTATACTACGGAAGATAACCCTGGAAAAGATGCTTGCTATACGTATGATATAATGTTTTTGTCGAAAGGTTTATCAGAGGATGACATAGCAAATATTTTTAAAGCTTCCGTAATAACAGTTACTTGGACTGATAAAAGTACAAAAGAGAATAAAAGCATTATTAATTTGGCAGATATCATAGAATTTAAGCAATAGTAATTTCGTTAGAAACATAATATAATCAGGGGTTATTCCCTTTGATTGCGACCAACACACTTAACACCGAACTCCGCTCACCGTCATAACATATACTAAACCTATCATGCAGGGTGCGTCCTATGGATATTTATGTCGTACAACCAGGGGATACGATATATTCTATTGCCGACAAGTACGGGGTTCCGGCTAACCAAATAATACAGGATAATGAACTGGCAAATCCATATGACCTGGTTGTCGGTCAAACAATCGTTATCGTATATCCTAAACAGGTTTATATGGTTCAAGAAGGCGATACATTAGAGAGCATTGCTTCTTCCTTCGGTATAACTGTAATGCAGCTATTAATGAATAATCCGTTCCTCTCAAGTCAGAATACACTTGATCCGGGTGAACAGTTAGTGATTAGTTATAATACAAGTGGTTCGATAATGACAAATGGGTTTGTTTATCCGTTCATTAACAGAGATACCTTGATTAAAACCCTCCCCAATCTCACCTTTCTTACAATCTACAATTACAGGGCCTCGAGGGCAGGAGATCTTATTGCGTATTATGATGACAGTGAAATAATCCGGATTGCAAAAGAATATGATGTAGTTCCTCTTATGATGACAACGACATTATCTCTACAGGGAGAACCGAATATTGAGCTGGCATATGAGATTCTACTGAATGAAGAGTTTCAGGATATGCAAATCAACCGAATTCTTGAAGTATTGAGATCCAGGGGTTACTACGGTGTGAATATGCTGTTTAATTATATCAACGAAACGAACCATGAGTTATATGAAAGGTTCATCACTAAGGTGGCATCCCGTGTTCATGAAGAAGGTTATCTGTATTATGCAACCTTTAATTTAAAAATTGATACGAACAGTAACAATGTTTCCTTCAGAGGAGTGGATTACTCCCTGATTAGTCGAGCAGCAGACGGAATCATTTTCATGCAGTTCATATGGGGTACCAATAACGGACCGCCTATGCCGGTGAGTAATATGATTAATCTTAGAACTTATATCAAATATGCAGCGGCAACAGTTCCACAGGAGAAAATAATTTTAGGCAGTCCTATTATAAGCTATGATTGGAATCTGCCTTATATCCCAGGGAGAACTGTCGCAAACTCTCTTACTATAGATGCTGCAATAGATCTGGCAAGAAATACAAATTCCGTGATTCAGTTTGACGAGATATCTTTAACACCATATTTTTATTATTCCAGAATAGGTTTTGAAGAAATCGGCCAGCATATTGTCTGGTCAATCGATGCAAGAAGTATCAATGCATTATTTCAGATTGTGGCAGATCACAATCTGGTTGGAACAGGAATCTGGAATATCATGATATATTATGCATGGGTCTGGTTACTTCTACGGTCACAATTTAACGTAGTTAAGCTGCTACCCGAAACTCACACGGTTTAGCAGGATACGAAATCCTCTCGAAAAAGAAATTACTGCTGGCGTTACGCCCCTCATCTGATATAATGGAAATTATGTATGGAGTCTTAAAGGACATAAGAAGAGGAGCAATTAATCTATGAGAGAGAAAATCAATCGGATGCGTCCCGAGATACTGCTTTTCATGATCTTGATATCTGCAGTTGCATTGGGAAACGGTCTTAGTGATGCAGTCTATTCCAATTATTTTAAAGAAGTATATCATGTCACGGCATTTCAGAGGGGATTCATAGAGTTTCCTAGAGAGCTGCCGGGACTTTTGTGCGCATTTGTCATCGGAGCACTTGGCTTTCTGGGAGATGTCAGAGTTGCATTCATTGCACAGGTTTTGGCAGCGATCGGCGTGACATTGCTGGGGCTTCTAACACCATCCTTTGGTGTGATGCTGGTCTTCCTATTCATCAATTCTATGGGTATGCACTTGTTCATGCCATTGTCAGATTCGATCGGTATGTCGCTGGCAGAGCCGGACCAGATTGGTAAAAGAATGGGCCAGTTCTCCAGTGTTCGAGCAGCGTTCAGTATGATTGCAGCATTACTGGTCTTCTTTGGTTTTCGTCTTGATTGGTTCTCCTTTTCCACTGATATAAAATGGGTATTTATCGTAGCAGCGGTGGCCTTTCTCTGTGCCATCTTTACAGCAGCCCTGATGGTGAATAAGGTGAAACCCAAGAAGAAGGAACCGCAGAGGATAAAAATAAGGTTTCGTAAACAATACCGTTATTATTATCTGCTGACTGTTTTAAAGGGTGTACAGAAACAGATCGCTTATGTATACGGTACCTGGGTTATCGTAGATCTGCTGCTTAAAAAGGCAGATACGCTGGCCATCCTCACAATCGTGGTAACCTTCATCTCCATTTTCTTCTTAAGTAAGCTTGGAAAATGGATGGATAAGTTCGGTATCAAGAAAATGATGTATCTGGATGCATTGACGTTTATTATTATCTATATCATCTACGGCTTCATAGTATGGGGAGTTGTAGAAGGGGTTCTCCCGGATCACGGCTGGGCTGTGCTTTTTATCTATCTGCTGTTCATTTCGGATAGACTTTCCATGCAGATTGGTATGGTAAATTCAATTTATTTAAGATCAATTGCGGTTGATCCGGAGGAAGTTACCTCCACTCTGTCCACCGGCATCAGTCTTGACCATTTTGTGTCGATTATTGCTGCTCTTGCAGGCGGATTGATCTGGGCAAATTGGGGAAGCCAATGGGTGTTTTTCCTTGCAGCTGCATTTTCTTTGGGGAACCTATATGTGGCAATCCGGGTACAACCGGAAAAGGAGAAGGAGGTCGCAGAAAGACTTCGGGAAAAGCTACGGTCATCCAAAGAATAGGGTATTCCTCTTTGTCGTATAATCTCCTCATTTTAGTAAATCCTATCCTTAATATTTAATGAAGGAGGGCTTTACAATAATCAGAAGAAAAAGTTATTTTAAGGGTTGGTACTTTAAAAATCAGACAGATACAGAGGTCATTTCCTTCATTCCGGCCTATCATATCGACAGAAAAGGAGTCCATTCGGCATCTCTGCAGGTAATCACACCGGAAAAGTCATACCGTATCTTTTATCCGATCGAGGAATTTTATAACTCAAAAGGACGGCTGGCTGTACGGCTTGGTAATAATCTGTTTTCAGACCGAGGGATTATTATTAATATAAAGGCGGAAGGTCTGGATCTTTCCGGAAGACTTTATTATACCTCTTTCCATCCGCCCGGCCGGGATATTATGGGCCCCTTCCGATATGCCCCGTTACTGCAATGCAGACACAGTATCTATAGTATGCGACATAGCATTCACGGATATCTGGATTTAAACGGCAGAAGAATAGAATTTCACCGGGGAATAGGCTATACAGAAGGAGATCTGGGAAGAGGCTTCCCAAGCCGGTATCTGTGGACTCAGTGCAGCTGGAGAGAACGAAGTGTCAATTCTCTTATGGTATCTGCAGCCAATGTAAAATTAGGATGCATCAGCTTTCCGGGATGCATCTGTATGATCCATTATCAGGGTAGGGAATACCGTTTGGCGACCTATCTGGGAGCCAAAATTCTTGTGTACAGTCCGAAGGAATTGTGGATAAAGCAAGGAAAAATTGATATCCATGTGGAAATCCTTGAGAAGGATGAGAATAATCTGCTGGCCCCGGTAAAGGGAAGAATGTTACGTACCGTATATGAGAGCGTAAATGCAAGAGTACATTATCAGCTTTTACAGGATGGAAGGACTCTGTTTGATTTTATCGGACAAGGTTGTTATGAACAGGGATGAAAAATTCATTCACTGCGGATACTATGAAAAGGCAAACAATTCAGTTAACTATGGTATGCAGGAATGGAGGTAACTATGGACGATAGAATGCAGAATACCCCGGATAATAGTCCCGGGATGCCGGAAAACCGCCCTGAACAGGATGTAAATTACAACAGCAGCTCGGAAGTAACAAATCCGATCCCGTCAACCGCAACACCGCCTATCCCATCTGAAATGCCGACCAGATAGGCCTGATAAAGAATAAGCTGCTAAAAATACCACAGCTTACGACAAAAATAACAGGCATTCCTCACACACAGGTTGCCGGACATCCAGCTGTTTTTTAAGTAATGATCAAACAAGTCTGTTTGCTCTTAACTTACAAAATCAGCAAGCTGTTCGTCAAACAGTGCATTATGGGTTGCCTGTTATTCTTTTCTTAGCTATAAAAAGTTTTAAAGCAGCTTGTTTTTATCAGGCGATATGTATGATAATTGCGACAACCAGAAGGATTGCGATCCCTCGGTGAACATACAGCCAACCCTTTTTCTTGGGTTTATACTTTTTACCATAAAATCCGAGTAAAATCTGAGTCAGCATGATGGCAGCGGCGATGATTCCCGTAATGCTGATTTCAATTGTCAAGGCCTGTATAGCAAAATGAATTAGAACTAATCCAATGGCAATAAAGCCGAAGATGGGATGATTACGAACAATCAATTTCATTAAAAACTTGGAAACCTTCGCTACGGTTTCATTTTTACTGGAAGTAAACCGAAACTTTTTATTCAAGAATTTGAGGATATAATTTAAAACAGTAAGTGCATAAAAAACAATAATCAAAATTCCAAAAAATTCACCTAATTCTCTTGGCATAAAAATCCTCCTTAATAGTAATCGTTACTGATATTATAATACACTATTTACCATTTTACAATATGAAACATTGTACAAAAATAGAATAAATGCAAAAATAGCCCAATAAAGCAAGATATGCTTGCTTTGTCGGGCTTTTCGTTCGATTGGACCTCGAATAAATGTTATTATTAACTGTGTAGCCTGATTAAATCATCTGGTCAGCTTATCAATCTCGCTCTCATTTTTACGGGATGAAGTTCCGTCCCCGATATCAACAAATTTAGGATTTTTTGCAAGATCGATCGATTCGGTAGTTCTGGTAAAATGCTCATCATAAGACATGGAATTCATTTTTTTGATAATCTTCTTTTCTGAATTAGCTTTATCTTTTTTAAACATGTAAACCACCTCCATATCTATACTATAGCACCATTTTTTATTAGTTTCAATAGTGCCCAATATGCATTTATGAGATGTTTAAAAATTTGTGCCTGTCACATAAATTATAATGTGAAAGATATACTAGAAGAGAGAAAACTATGTTTAGGAGGATTGTTTATGAGTAATGGCAGATATCATTGTCCGATCTGCAGCGGTAACGATATGACGCTTCGGCATGAGGCCGGATATGTATATTCCTATGCATTGGATGAGGATGCACCGGGTCACAACAATGAAGAGGAATTCCTGTCTTATCTTTATGACAGGAGAGAGCAGAAGGACAGTAGAACCTATATCCAATGTAATAAATGCGGAGCACAGTATCCGTACACCTTTCTGAACGGAGTGTTGGAAATGGATGCAGCCAGGCAATACAGTTAGTGCCAGGC
>JAEZLY010000265.1 GCA_023414985.1 Bacillota bacterium
GGATATTTTCGATAAGATGCACAGAATATAAGCGAAAGGTATGGATCGGATGATTAATATAAATGAAGTCATTGAAACCAATAAAATGATAGAGCAGGAGAATCTTGACGTCCGTACTATCACCTTAGGAATCAGTCTTCTGGACTGTGCAGACCCTGATCTTTCGAAGCTGAACCAGAAGATCTATGATAAGATTACGACCACTGCGAAGGACCTCGTGACTACCGGTAATAAGATACAGAGAGAATACGGTATTCCGATTGTGAATAAAAGAATTTCTGTCACACCGATTTCATTGGTGGGTGCAGCTGCCTGTAAGAGTGCGGAGGATTTTGTAACGATTGCCAGAACCCTGGATAAGGCTGCTCATACGGTTGGAGTCAACTTTATCGGCGGTTACTCTGCCCTGGTATCCAAAGCGATGACAGCCAGTGACGAACTGCTGATTAAATCCATTCCCCTGGCACTCAGCCAGACGGAACGGGTATGCAGCTCTATTAATGTCGGTTCGACAAAGACAGGTATCGATATGAATGCGGTGAAATTGTTGGGTGAAATCATTCTGCAGACCGCTGAATATACAAAGGAACGGGATTCCATCGGGTGTGCAAAGCTTGTGGTATTCTGCAATGCGCCGGATGATAATCCGTTCATGGCAGGAGCCTTCCATGGAGTGACCGAGGGTGATGCCGTTATCAATGTCGGTGTCAGTGGCCCGGGTGTTGTGAAGAAGGCTTTGGAGACCGTGCGAGGAGAAGACTTCGAGGTTCTTTGCGAAACCATCAAGAAGACCGCCTTCAAGATTACCCGTGTCGGGCAGCTGGTTGCCCAGGAAGCCTCAAGAATTTTGGGAATACCCTTTGGTATCATAGATTTATCCTTAGCTCCGACTCCCGCAGTCGGCGACAGTGTTGCTGAGATCCTGGAGGAGATCGGCTTGGAGCGTGTAGGTGCTCCCGGTACGACGGCAGCACTTGCTTTACTCAACGACCAGGTGAAGAAGGGCGGTGTCATGGCATCCTCTTACGTGGGAGGTTTAAGCGGCGCCTTCATTCCTGTCAGTGAGGATCAGGAGATGATCAATTCCGTGGAAGCAGGGGCTCTTACCCTGGAGAAGCTGGAAGCGATGACCTGTGTATGCTCCGTAGGCCTTGATATGATTGCTATTCCGGGGGATACCAAGGCAACGACGATTTCCGGTATCATCGCGGATGAGATGGCAATCGGTATGATTAATCAGAAGACGACGGCAGTACGTATCATCCCGGTCATCGGCAAAACTGTGGGAGACAGAGTGGAGTTCGGCGGTCTGCTTGGCTATGCTCCGGTGATGAGCGTTAACCCCTTCGGCTGTGAAAGCTTTATTAACCGCGGAGGACGGATACCTGCTCCAATCCATAGTTTTAAAAATTAATTCAATCGTACTTGAAGATATTTTTGTCAAATTGAAGTTTATATTATTTTGAAAAAGAGATACTAATAGCACAACATAAAAATGATATGGTATTATAGCTAAAATAATTTGAACCGGGTCACTTTTTTCCTCGTCTAATCAATAATGATTGGATGAATTTGGTACTCGGTTCTTTCATCCGTTTTACGATAATTCTTGAAGAAAGGCATGGAAGGTCATGGAGAAAACGTTGGAACAGTTGGATTATAAGGGTATTTTCAAATATTTTGGGGAGATATCTAAGATACCGAGAGGCTCCGGAAATGAGATGGCAGTCAGTAATTACCTGGTGGAGTATGCAAAGCAGCATAATTTGGAGCATTATCAGGATGAGGCCTATAACGTAATTATGATTAAGGAGGCAACTTCAGGATATGAGAACGAACCTGCCATCATATTACAGGGGCATATGGATATGATCTGTGAAAAACTGAAGGATTCAACGCATGACTTTACGAAGGATCCGATCAAGCTTATCGTGGAAGGAGAGTACCTCCATGCAGACGGAACCACCCTCGGTGCTGATAACGGTGTTGCCGTGGCTTACATCCTCGCCATGCTTTCCGATGAGACGATCAGTCACCCGAGACTCGAAGCCATTATCACAACCGATGAAGAGGTTGGCATGAACGGGGCCTTGAAGCTGGATTTAAGTATGCTAAAGGGAAAATATCTGATCAATCTTGATTCGGAAGAAGAGGATTGTGTTCTGACCAGCTGTGCCGGTGGTATGAGAACCAATTGTACCCTTCCGCTCAATCGCATAGCCGGCACCGGTAAAAAGATTAAGCTAAGCCTTGGCGGCATGCAGGGCGGTCATTCCGGTACAGATATCCATCGTAACAGAGCGAATGCACCTAAGCTTCTGGGAAGACTGTTATTCGATCTTCGGGAAGAGAATTCCTTTGCATTAATCCATGCATTTGGTGGCTTTAAGGATAATGTCATTCCGAGGGAAGCGGAGGCTGAGCTTCTGATTCCCGGTGATGGAAAAGCACTTGAGGAAGCAGTTTTAAAGATGAAAGCTTCTATTACGAAGCTGATGGCAGGCTATCAGCAGGAAATGTCCGCAAGTGAACCCCAGCTCAAGCTGGAGATAGAGGATAAGGAGGAGGGTACTTATGATGTTCTTCATCCGGTATCCTTTGAGAAAATGTTGTTCATGTTGGTGAACATGCCGAACGGTGTACAGGTCATGAGTTCTCATATTCCCGGCTTAGTTGAAAGCTCCCTTAATATTGGTGTTTTCAAAATTGAGGAAGACAGCGCTGTCTTTGTGAGTGCGCTTCGAAGCTCAATTTATAATTATAAACATTTTATGGGCAACAAGCTTGATTATATGATCAGCTTCCTGGGAGGCGAATACAAGGAGTATGCAGAGTATCCCGGCTGGGAATACAAATCGGATTCGCCGCTTAGGGAAAGATATAAGAGCTTATATAAAGAGGAAACGGGTAAAGAAATCAGGGTGGAAGCACTTCATGCCGGTCTTGAATGCGGCATCATTAATGAGAAGCTTCCCGGAATCGATGCAATATCCATTGGCCCGGATCTTTTCAATGTGCATACAGTGGAAGAAAAACTGAACATTGCATCCGCAGTTCGTGTTTATCAGTTGTTGGAAAAGGCAGTTACGGAAAAACAGCATAAATAATCGACGAGGCTTTATTAGATATAGGAGATGAAAAGATGGGTAAGGATGAGTTAAATCCAACATTTGATTTCGATAATGATCCGGAATTCAATGCTAATTTTTATAAGAACATTGAGATGGCCTTCCATGAATCTACCGGTGAAGATGCGGCAGAGGAATCCGACTTCATTATCGAAGATACGATTGCGATGAATTATGCTGTGGAATCCTATGAGGATACGGAGGCTGCTTCCCAATCTGCCGCTGCTCAGGAGCCATTGATCTATCGTGAACCGAACGAAGAGGAGATTGAAGAGGAGCTGTATGATATCAAAGCCTCCCTGGCACGGAAGATTTGTGAGGAAATGGATAGTATCGGAGCGGAGACAGCCAAAAATGAGAAGAAGAAAAAGAGAGGGTTTCGAATTCGCAGCGGAGTTATCCTGACCCTGCTTTGCCTGTTCGGTTTCGCTTTCTTCTTTGGCTTTACCAAACCCGGTAATCGACTTCTGATGGCGATGGGTGTTAATATCAGCGGTAAGATTTGGTCCTCTGTGACAGGAAGCTTTGACAATACCGCGGATGCCACCGAAGATGTGGATCACATTGATGCTGAGGATGTGGAATCCACAGCCAAGGAGATTGATCCGAATTCTATCGTATGGCCTGCACATCCCGGAGAGGGAAGGCAGGAAAAGGGTGTGTATAACATCCTTCTGCTTGGTGAGGAAGCAATCGGATCCGGTTCAGGAAGAGGCCGTACAGATGTTATCGTTATCGCTACCATGAATACCAATACGAAAGAGCTTATGCTTACCTCTCTATTAAGAGATACTTATGTGCAGATCCCGGGATATCAGGACAATAAGTTAAATTCCGCCTATGAGAAGGGTGGTCTGGATCTGCTTTACGAAACGATTGCACTTAATTATAACCTTCGTCTGGATGGCTGTGTTATGGTAAACTTCGAAAACTTCGAGAAAATCATTGATAAGCTTGGAGGCTTGGAGATTGAACTGACAGATGGGGAAGCAAGGTACTTAAACAGCACAAATTATATCTCTAATCCGGCATATCGCAATGTGGTTCCGGGAAAACAGCTACTGAACGGTAATCAGGTGCTTGGCTATTCAAGAGTCAGAAAGAGAGCGACTATCACCGGAAATAATAATGACTACGGACGTACGGACAGACATCGTATCGTTTTGAACGCCATCTTTGATAAATATAAAACGAAAAGTAAGGTGGAGCTTGCTTCTACCATGTTGGATCTTCTTCCTATGATAAAAACCGATATTGACAGTAAGAATTTTGAGGTATTGTTGAATTCCTTCATTGATATGGGAACGATGGATCTTCAGCAGCTTAGAATTCCTGCGGACGGAGCTTTTGATACGGCTAAGGTCAGAGGAATGGATTGTATTATTCCGGATCTTCAGAAAAACATTACGATTCTCGATAACTATATCTTCGGAGACGATCATACTACAACCAGTACAGCCGGAACAGTGACTGACAGTACCAATTCCACAGGAAGCACTACAGGTACAGATAATTCCGGTACTACAGGAACCGATAGTACAACTACAACCGGAAACACGCAATAAATCTATACATCTTATCATAGGCTGATGATTGAATATTACGATTTCAGCCGAATAATCGAAATTAATGTCATAGAGGGTTTTGCCCGGATCATGCAGGCAAGACCCTCTAATTACTTCCTATCCGAGCTTCTCAACTTCCTATGATCTTCCTTTGCCTGAGTTGTAGTTGTGCAATACGGGTCATATTGTCTCTCTTTTTGGCATATACTTAGTTGTCCGAATTCAGCTTATGTATCATGCGGAAAGGGGTTACAAATGGTTAGGTTCTGGATCAAAATCGGTATATTTCTCTTGTCTCTCGGTATCACCGGCAGCTCGCTTAATCTTCTATGTGCAGAGAGGATTGTTAGAAATTCTTTAAAAGAAAGCATCAATTATGATGCCTTTCGCGAGCTTAGGGTCAACGATAGATTAATCGAAGAAGCTCGAACCAGAATAGAGGAGCTTAAAGAGAAGAAACCGGAGCTCAACAGTGTAAAATATGCGGATTCTATCGGGTATCTGACCTTTACAATGCTGACAAGCGGCTTCCATCCGGAAAAGCAAAAGCTTGTATCGGAATACACTTTTTTTAGAGGAATCGGTAGACTGAAACAGAGAGCGGGTTATGAAAGGTTGTATGAATACTATGATGCGATCCTTTCTGATCTCGAATGCTTTCCGGTACCGAGTGTTGATGGAGGCAGTACCTCCGTGAATAACGATATTTCCTTTGTGGATACCTGGAATGACCTTCGCAAATATGGTGGAAGAAGGAAACATGAGGGAACGGATATTATGACAAAAAATAATATCCGCGGTTATTATCCGATTATCAGTATCACGGATGGTACCGTGGAAAAACTGGGATGGCTGGAGCAGGGAGGGTATCGTGTCGGTATCAGATCTCCTTCAGGAGGGTATTTCTACTATGCTCATCTGTACTCCTATGCACCGGACCTTTCCCTGGGTGATCCTGTCATTGCCGGGCAGCTGCTGGGTTTTATGGGTGACAGCGGTTATGGCAAGGAAGGTACCGTTGGACAGTTCGATGTACATCTGCATCTTGGTATCTATGTTGAGACCGAGGCAGGAGAGATGAGCGTCAATCCGTATGCTTTATTATGTATGCTGGAGAAGAAACGAGGCAGCTTTATCCGGGGCAACCCGGAATAAAATATCTTTGGAATTTATATCTAACTGTGTTATACTATAAAACGTGAACGCAATTGGAATACTATGATAGAGGATGTTTTCCGGCTGATCAGCCGTTACATCTCTGTATTGATAAATAAAAACGTTTGGAGTGTACTATGGAGATATATTTAGATAATTCAGCAACAACGAAGGTAACCGAAGGTGTGCGGGATAAGCTCGTACAGGTACTTTATGAGGATTACGGCAATCCCTCCTCGATGCATCGGCTGGGTGTGAAGGCAGAGCAGCATATGAAGGAGGCAGCAGCTATCATTGCCGGTTGTTTGAAGGTAGAACCTAAGGAGATCTTATTTACCTCGGGTGGTACGGAGGCCAATAACCTGGCGCTGATCGGTACAGCACTTGCGAACAGACGGAGAGGCAGCCATATCATTACGACGGCCATTGAACACCCTTCGGTGCATGAACCACTGGCTTACCTGGGAGAGAACGGATTTTCCATCAGCCGGGCACCTGTCGATCAAAGCGGCAGACTAGAGAAGGACAAACTTCTCGAGCTGATCAATGATCAGACCCTGATTGTTTCAATCATGTATGTGAACAACGAGATAGGCTCAGTACAGGACGTTGCAGCTCTCGCAGCAGCAGTGAAGGAAAAGAAGAAGGACATCCTCTTTCATGTGGATGCAGTTCAGGCTTTTGGAAAGTATAAGATTTATCCGAAAAGGGAAGGGATAGATTTGCTGTCCTTCAGCGGTCATAAGATTCATGGACCCAAGGGAATCGGTGCCTTATATGTCAGCGATAAGATCAAACTCAATCCCATCGTATTCGGCGGCGGACATCAGCGTGGACTTCGCTCAGGGACGGAAAATGTTCCCGGAATCGCAGGACTTGGACAGGCTGTCAAGGAGCTTTATACCGGCTTTGAGGAAAAGATTGAGAGAATGTATCAGCTGAAACAAAGGTTTTTACGCGAGGTGAGCAGGCTGGAGGGAGTAACGATCAATGGTATTCCTCCGGAATGTTCTGGGGATTTTGAGATGGAGCAGCTTAAGCTGACTGCGTCTCATATTATGAGTGTAAGCTTTGAGGGAGTACGAAGCGAGGTGTTTCTGCATGCCCTTGAGGATAAGGGAATTTACGTATCTTCAGGCTCCGCCTGTAGCTCACACCATCCGCAGCCGAGTGTGACATTGACTTCCATCGCTTTGCCGAAGGAACTGATGGATTCTACTCTTCGATTTTCCATGTCAGGTATGACAACGGAGGAAGAAATCGAAATCACATTGGAAAGTATCCGGGAGCTGCTTCCGGTATTAAGGCGATATACAAGAAAAAAATAAATTCTTCACAAGAAACAGGAGGATAAAATGTTTAAAGCATTTTTGATAAAATACGCAGAAATCGGTTTGAAGGGAAATAACCGTTATATCTTTGAGAATGCCCTGAGG
>JAEZLY010000059.1 GCA_023414985.1 Bacillota bacterium
CTCTGGGGATTTTCCATGGGATGAAATCCTACTTCTGTCAGGATGAATATGGTCAGATTGCTCCGGTATACTCTATCTCTGCAGGTCTGGATTATCCGGGAATCGGTCCGGAGCACTCCTATCTGCATGATACCCACAGGGCGGAATATGTACCGGTGACAGACTGGGAGGCTGTGGAAGCCTTTGAATATCTGGCCCGGACGGAGGGTATCATTCCGGCGATTGAAAGTGCTCATGCGGTTGCTCATGCCAAAAAGCTGGCACCGTCGATGTCAAAGGATCAGATTATTGTAATCAATCTCTCCGGCAGAGGAGATAAGGATGTGGCTGCCATTGCCAGATACAGGGGGGTACAGATTTATGAATAGAATAGAGCAGATATTCAAGGATAACAAAGCATTTATTCCATTTGTAACCGCAGGAGATCCTTCTCTTTCCGTGACTAAGGAGCTGGTACTTCGAATGGCTGAGGCAGGTGCGGATCTGATTGAGCTCGGTATTCCCTTCTCTGACCCGATTGCAGAAGGCCCGATTATCCAGGAAGCGGATAGCAGAGCCCTAATGGCCGGAACCACGACGGATAAAATCTTCGATATGGTGGAAGAAATTCGTAAATTCACCGATATACCGATTGCTTTTATGACCTATGTGAATCCGATCTTCACCTATGGTGCGGAGCGCTTTATGAAAAACTGCAGGAAGGCCGGAATTGACGCAGTCATTATTCCGGATGTACCCTTTGAAGAGAAAGAGGAGATGAAGCCTTACTGTGACAGCTATGGCATTACCCTCATTTCCATGATAGCACCGACCTCAAAGGAAAGGATCAGAAAGATAGCGAAAGAAGCGGAGGGCTTCTTATACTGTGTATCCTCCATGGGCGTTACCGGTGTCAGAAGTGAGCTTGGAACCGGGATTCATGAGATGATTCAAGCGGTAAAGGAGACCAAGGATATCCCCTGCGCCATTGGCTTTGGTATATCCACTCCGGAGCAGGCCGGGAAGATGGCTGCAATTGCTGACGGAGTGATTGTAGGAAGTGCAATCGTCAAAATAGTCGGAGAGTATGGAGAGAACTGTGTGCCCCATGTTATAGACTACGTTCGTAGAATGAAAGGGGCTTGCAGTACATGTCTGGAAGGATAGAAGAGGTATTAAATAAGTTGAATGCCGGTAAGGATCTGGAGGCGCAGGAAGCCTATGATATGATAACCGCAATCCAACAGGATCGGATGACGAATATACAGATTATGTCCTTTCAGATTGCTCTGCTGATGAAGGGTCCGACCATGACTGAGATTTCATCCATTGCAAAGGCAATGAGAGACTACTGTATTCCTGTGGTTCCCAAAGTCGAAGGAGAATTGTTAGATACCTGCGGTACAGGAGGAGGACTCAGCACCTTTAATATTTCTACAGCTGTAGCATTCGTTGCTGCGGCTGCAGGAATAAAGGTTGCAAAGACAGGGAGTAAATCGAATATGAATCTGTCCGGAAGTGCTGATGTGCTGGAAGCACTGGGAATTGAAATTCATCAGTCACCAGCAGCTGCAGAGAAAATGATTGAAGAGGTCGGGATGGCCTTTCTGTATGCTCCGATCTTTCATCCTGTCATGAAGAAGATGCTCCATCCGGAACAGGAAATCGGCATTAAGACGATCTTTTATACCATTATTGGGCCTTTGATTAATCCGGCGAAAGCTTCAAGACATGTAATGGGGGTTTATAAACCGGAGCTTTTGGAGACAGTATCAGAGGTAGCAGTCTCCCTGGGATATACCCGGGCATTATTTGTATACGGCGAGGATGGAATGGATGAAATCTCACTGCTGGGCAGAACTAGGATTAATGAATTGAGGAACGGTCAGTTGACCAGCTATGAACTGGTTCCGGAGGAGTTGGGCTTAACCCGTTGTAAACCTCAGGACATTATTACGGGAACACCGGAAGCAAATGCAGTCATGATCAAGGACGTATTTTCCGGAAAGAACAGGGGCCCACGCCGCCAGGCAGTTCTTCTCAATGCCGCAGGTGCATTGATGGTCGGAGAGAAGGCAGAAAGCTTTCGGGAAGGTGTGAAGCTTGCCCAGGAAATACTCGACAGCGGAAAGGCCCAGAATAAACTGAATGAAGTAATTGAAGCTTCTCATTCCTATAAGAATTTGATGTAATCGATATCATTATATAACTCATCATCCGGGTTCTGTTAATGATCCTTTATGGAATCCGCTAACCAACACTACCTTAACATATTTTGTGTAAGACTAAAATCATCAAACACGAATTTACTATTGCAATCAAGAAGTTACCTTTTCATTTTATAAAAAAATTTCAAAAGTCTATTGACATTGACGTTACGGTAAGGTATAGACTCTTTTTGTAAGGAGGCGAGAACATGGAATATACAGTAAAGAAACTAAGCAGTTTAGCGGGAATCAGTACCAGAACACTGCGGTATTATGATGAGATTGGAATTCTAAAGCCGGCAAGAATCAATTCCTCAGGCTACCGTATCTATGGGCAGGACCAGGTAAACAGACTGCAGCAGATTTTACTCTATCGTGAGATGGGCGTCAGCCTGGATACCATTCAGAACTTGATCACTTCCAAGAACTTCGATGAGATGTCAGCACTGAAAGAACATCTGGTATCACTCCTTGCACAGAGACAGCAGCTTGATCTGCTGATTGCGAATGTAGAGAAGACGATTGAAAGTCGGGAAGGAAGGATAACAATGAAGGATAACGAGAAATTTATCGGATTAAAGAAAAAGCTGATAGAGGACAATGAGAAGAAATACGGTAAGGAGATCCGTGAGAAGTACGGCGAGGAGGAAGTGAAGGCTTCCAATGAGAGATTTATGAATATGACACAGGAGCAGTATGAAGCCTTTGAAAAACTGGGAGCGGAGGTACTTGAAACTCTCGAGCAGGCATTTGCAACAGGGGATCCTAAGGGAGAACTCGGACAAAAGGCAGCTGATCTTCACAAGCAATGGCTTTCCTGCTCCTGGGGCAAATATGACAAAGAGGCTCATGCCAATATTGCTCAGATGTATGTAGATGATGAGCGTTTTACGGCTTACTATGATAAGAAGCAGCCAGGTCTGGCAGCTTTCCTGCGTGATGCGGTATTCTACTACACCGGTAGAACCAAATAATATCAGATAGAGTAATAGACAGAAACATTGAAATAAGAATTTTTTAAGTCTTAATATCAAAAAAAGAAAGGTCCTGCTAGTGAGGTGACCTCCAATCAGTTAGACTTTTAAGTATAACTTAGTTGGGGCAGTTCACTAGCCGGACCTTTCATTTTATCGTATAAAAAGTACTTCTTTTAGAATTAGGTGCGAAAGCATCAGCTGGCTGACACTTTATTCTACCGGAGGTCATTCAATGAAAGTCCTTATTTCATCATAGGACAAAGCCTGCCCAGGCAGCCGCCAGTCCTAAAATAACGGAAAACAGATAGTAAAGGATGGCAGTAGGTTTACCATCTTCCCGTAGCAGGGTAACAGTTTCATAATTGAAGGTCGAAAAGGTAGTAAAGCCGCCGAGCAATCC
Source organism: Bacillota bacterium (assembly GCA_023414985.1). Taxonomy (GTDB): domain Bacteria; phylum Bacillota; class Clostridia; order Lachnospirales; family Lachnospiraceae; genus Mobilitalea. Next base: position 3,564 of record JAEZLY010000059.1, read on the forward strand.
GGTACCGATTAATAATATGTAAAAATCCTCTGCGTTATGGTTTAGGAGAAAACCGAGTACAAAAGAGCCGGATAGATTAATCAGAAAGGTAGCAAGAGGAAAGCGGCTTTTCCAGTGCTTTTTTATGATATCCGATAATAATGCCCGCAGTGCAGCGCCCAATCCACCGCCGATCCCTACAAGAATACAATTGATTAACATGGCTTTAAACTTCCTTCTTCTTCATAATTTTTCTGATTGCTTTCGTACTGAACAAGACGCTGAGATATGCGATAGTCAGACCGCCTGCCGTACTGAGTAGTAAATAAGTCGCTGCAGTACCTGTCTTTCCGCTTGACAGTAGCTTTATGATCTCGACAGTAAAGGAAGATAAGGTAGTAAAGGCACCGATAAATCCGGTACCCATCGCAGTTACAAGACGATCTGAGAAGGTCCCAAGCTCCCGGAGCACGATAAAGATGACCGGTAACAGCAGACATCCAAGCATATTTACAATCAGAGTACTCCAGGGGAAGCCGGAAGGAAACAAGAGAGAAACACCATACCTGCATAAGGCTCCTGCGATACCCATACTTCCTATCATGATGTATTTTTTCATTCCGGTAATCATCCTTGCTGTTTTATAATAAAAGCAAAACGAATATAAGTTCAAAAGTAATCTAAGACAATCAATTGTTTAACATATCTACAATTGCATTCACAGCCACGTCCATCATAACATCATAGTTCAGATATTCATGCTGGTGATAAACAATCTCGTGACTTAAATTCTCAACAATGTCTACGATTAAGTGTGCTTTCTCATATGCATTAACCGGATGAAGGCCGTTTTCTTCTAACAGGTTCACGATATAATGTGCAGTATTGGACTGATAATTGCAGAATAATTCTCCAATCTCCTTATCCGTATGGGAGAGTGCCTGCATCTCCTCGTGAACTGATTTATTCATGGTATGGGACTGAGTCAGACTGATAATACATGCCTTCACAGCCTTTGCAAGATCAATAGGCTTCTCCATGGTTCTGATTAATTCATAAATCGGTTCTGCGATACTATTCTCATAAGCTTCAATCACATATAAAAAAATATCCTTTTTATCCTTAAAATAATTATATACAATACCTGTGGATACGCCGGCAAGCTTGGCTATCTCGGCAGTATTCGTATTATGATAACCCTTTTCACAAAACAGCTGATAGCCCGCATCGATAATTTTATTGCGTTTTTCGATAGAGCGTTGCTGTTGAGGCATTCTGATCGGTTGATTTCCCATGGGGTAGACCTCCTTACTCTATGAATGATTATAATTATTAAAATCTCTTTCGTCAACAGAAGGAAAGCAAAATTTGAAAAAATATTGAATATGAAATAAGTTTCATATTATTATTGACACACATATATTTATAACATATAATAAATAAAATATGAAATATAATTCATGTTTTGGTTATTCTATCCTTCGAAGACCTAAATCAGTATTATGTCAGGGAAGGAAATTAGAAGTTCATTTTACCTAGAAAGGCAGGGGAGCTTATGAGTTTGATTGAATTTAGGAATGTAACCAAAGAGTATGATATGGGGGAAACAAAGCTTCTGGCGGTGGACAGAATCAGCTTTGATATCAAGGAGGGTGAATTTGTCGTCATCCTGGGGCCAAGCGGCGCAGGCAAGTCTACTTTACTGAATTTATTAGGAGGAATGGATTATGCTTCCTCCGGTGACATCATCATCAACGGTAAGAATATAACAAAATACAGTGATGATGAGTTGACGGAATACCGTGCTTCGAATGTGGGCTTTGTTTTTCAGTTCTATAACCTGATCCCTACGCTGACGGCGATGGAAAATGTAGCTTTAACCAGAGAGGTGGCTAAAAACTCCATGGATGCAGGAAAGGTACTGGAATCTGTCGGACTAAAGGAGCATACGAATCAGTTCCCGTCACAGATGTCAGGCGGAGAGCAGCAACGGGTATCCATAGCAAGAGCAATCTGTAAGAACCCTGTAATGCTGTTATGCGATGAACCTACAGGGGCCTTGGATTCAGAGACAGGAGTGGTTATTTTAAGCCTACTACAGAGACTATGCAGAGAGAATAATAAAACTGTCATTATTGTATCCCATAATGCTGTGTTGGCAGAAACCGCAGATAAAGTAATTCGTATCAAGAATGGCAGGATTACGGAAGTGGCAGTTAACGATACACCGAAGGATGTAGGGGAGGTGAATTGGTGATGCTGTTTCGGAAAATGCTACGAGATATGAAATATAACAAAACTCAGTTTATCAGTATATTTCTACTGGCTTTTCTGGGTGTCTTCGTTTACGCAGGCGTATGCAGCGAGGGGAACGGTCTGGCAGAAACCGCTGATCAGTTTTATGAGGAGACGAACTTTCCCGATGCCTGGATTTACGGCACAAATTTTACGGAGGATGCTTCCCGAATTGTATCCGAGGTGGAAGGTGTTACGGGAGTAGAACGAAGGCTGACCTTGAAAAGCATCGGTGATTTTAGCAATCAACCCACCATTAAGCTGCATTTTGTTGAGAAATATGATATCTCCAGGTTCCATCTGACTGAGGGAAAGGACTTCTCTTTGGAGGATCAGGACGGAGTATGGCTGGACAGTCGTTTTGCGGATGCCAAGGGGCTTTCGGTCGGAGACCGGATTAACTTTCAACTGGATGCACTCACTCTGAAGAAGACCATCCGGGGTCTTGTAATGAGCCCTGAATATGTCTATAGCGCAGGGGAAGATGATGTGATTCCCATCAGGGGCAATTATGGCTATGCTATTCTATCCTATAAAGCATTTCCGGAGCAGATCCCGATCAGTTATACGGAGCTTCTGGTGACAACAAAGGGGGATGCGGATCTCTCTGTGGAGAATAAGATTGATGATGCATTGCATGGAAACTATGCTGCCTTTATCAGACGGAGCAGTATGCCGAGTTATGTACAGTTTCATGAAGAGATGAAGGAGCATCAGGCCATCGGTCATATCTTTCCCTTCCTGTTCCTGGCTGTAGCAGTGCTTACGATTGTTACTACTATGTCAAGGCTGGTGAATAACCAAAGGACCCTGATTGGGATTTTTAAGGCAGTGGGTTTTAAAAGAAGGAGAATATTGTGGCACTATATTTCCTACGGGCTATGGATCAGTCTGGCGGGCTCGGTTGCCGGGTTATTGACAGGTCCTATGGTTCTGCCGTATTTATTCTATGGCCCCATGCAGACGGTCTTTACAATTCCCGAGTGGAAAGCTTCCATTCCGGTTTCTGTCCTTACCATGATGTTCGGTACAGTAGCAGCCTGTACGGTTACGACCTATCTGACCTGCCGTAAAGTATTATCGGATACACCGGCGCAAAGTCTAAGACCCAAGGCACCCAATGCGATCAAGCACAGCCTGATGGAACGGATGAGTCTATGGAAAAGACTGAGCTTCCATTCCCAGTGGAACCTAAGGGACGTCATTCGCTGTAAGGGCCGCTCACTGATGGCAATCGGAGGTATTCTGGGTTGTTCCGCCTTACTGATCTGTGCCTTTGGGCTTCAGGATACGATGGATGCCATTGTAGATTGGAATTATAAGGTTTTAAATAAATATCAATACAGGATTGAACTGAAGAGTGATGTCACAATGGAGCAGATCAACGGAATTACTGATCGGATTGATGGAGAAAGTATCCGGGAAGCCGGTGTTGAACTCAAGACAGAGCATATGAAAAAAAGCGGAGAGATCCTGATTCTGGAGGATGGTATTTCCTTGATGCAGTTCGTGAATCCGAAAAGAAAGCTGATTAAGCTTCCTGAGAACCAGATTTCCATGAGTTATAAGATGGCGAAAAATTTAGGACTTCAGAAAGGTGACGAATTCACCTGGCGTGTTACTGGACAGAATAAATGGATTAAATCTACCATTGGGGCAATCTATCGTACGCCGTTTACACAGGGAATAGCGATGACACGCAGCTGTTACGAGAGCTACGGGTATTCCTATCTTCCGACTGCCATCCTCTCGAACGATGAACTATCGGCAAAAGGGATTTCCTCTTTAAGTTTAGGAGTATCGAAGATTTCTACAAAGGGAGATTTGATCAAAAGCTACAATACGCTTGCAAATGCTATGAATACGATGGTTTATACACTGATGGCAGCTGCAGTCCTCCTTGCTGTCGTTGTGATTTATAATCTGGGAGTCCTTACCTTTACCGAAAGGCAACGGGAACTATCCACCCTGAAGGTCATGGGCTTTAAGACAGGAAAGCTTCGGAGGCTCTTACTAACCCAGAATATCTGGCTTACAGTAATCGGTATTCTACCGGGTATTCCAATCGGAATCTGGATTATCCATTATATCTTTCAGTTCATGGGGGAAGTATTGGATTTTATGGTGATTATCAATTTCAGCTCTTATCTATACTGTATACTGGGGACTATGCTGGTATCTGTACTGGTGAACCGATTGTTTTCAAAGAAAGTGGAGAGTATTGATATGGTAAGCTCCTTAAAGGGAGTAGAATAATAGAAGGCTGTTGCAAAGTATTTTGCAACAGCCTTCTTGATTTATTCAATTTTAAGACTTTCTGCTAAAAAGTTTAATGATCTCATTCACCACGAGAGGGATCAATGAGAAGGCGATGACGATGCTCCAGTCGGCGAGCGTCAGATTGTGAACTCCAAATGCATTTGCAAGGAAAGGAATGGAGATGACAACCAGCTGCAGAAGGATACCGACAATAATGGCTAAAATTAATATCTTATTGCTGAACAAGCCAACCTTTAAAATGGATTTTTTTGCATTACGCATGGACAGTGAGTAGAAGAGCTGGGAAGCTGCAAGTACGACAAAGGCCATGGTTCTGGCATAAGGAAGCGCCTCCTCGGGAACAGCACCTATTCCGAGCGTATAACCATGCTCCCATAAGCCGTAATAAAAAGCAACAAGGGTAAGGATTCCGATCAAAGCCCCACCGATGACGGCCCTGACTCCGGCACCATTTGCAAAGAAGCTTTCCTTAGGATTACGGGGCTGCTGCTTCATGACATCCTTATCACCCGGGTCGATACCGAGAGCGATAGCAGGCAACGAGTCAGTGATTAGGTTTACCCATAATATCTGTGTGGCGATGAGGGGTACTGGCCAATTTAAAAGGATGGATACGAATATGGTAATCACTTCTCCTAAATTACAGGAGAGAAGGAAGATAACGGACTTCTTAATATTATTATAGATATTACGTCCTTCCTCTATGGCATGTACGATCGTAGTAAAATTATCATCCGTTAAGATCATATCACTTGCACCCTTGGCTACATCTGTGCCGGTAATGCCCATAGCAACACCGATATCTGCATATTTTAAAGAAGGAGCGTCATTGACTCCATCCCCGGTCATGGATACGATATTTCCCTGAGCTTTAAAGGCACGTACGATTTTTACCTTATGTTCAGGAGATACACGAGCAAAAACCCTGAATTGTTTTACATGGGAGGCAAAATCTTCATCGGAAAGTTCATCAATTTCTGCACCGGTAATACTTTGTTCAATAGAATCAGCGATGCCGAGCTCTTTTGCGATAGCGACGGCGGTATTCTTATGATCGCCGGTAATCATAATGGGTCGGATCCCGGCACGGATTGCTTCGGCGATGGAGTCCTTTACCTCCAGACGAGGAGGATCGATCATGCCGACGAGGCCGATAATCGTAAGATCCTTTTCCATATCCCCCGGCTCCAGTACCACCGTGGTATCCTTATAAGCTACACCGAGTACACGAAGGGCTTCATCGGACATTTGCTCTGTGATACGCAGATAATCCTTTTTCAAATCATCCGTCAGAGGAACTACCTTACCGTCTACCAAAGCTGAGGTAGAAAGCTTTAGGATATTATCTATGGCACCCTTGGTATGGATACGATAGCCGCTTCCCTCAATATTCAATGTAGACATGAGCTTCCGATCAGAATCAAAAGGATTTTCTGCAATTCTTTTATGACGGCTGTTTAAATCGGCTCTTGACAGCTGATATTTATCACCAAGGATAATCAGCGCAATTTCGGTAGGATCACCGGTACCCTGACCGTTCTCGTAGGTGGCGTCGGAACAAAGGACGAAGGATTTGATCAGCTGAGCCTCGTCTGCCTCCGCTTTTAAATCAGAACCGGTTTGAGGTACCTCTGTCAAATGACCGGAGGTATACTGTTTTACGACTGTCATCTTATTCTGGGTCAGAGTACCTGTCTTATCGGAACAGATGATATTGACGGAACCCAGAGTCTCAACTGCAGGAAGCTTTTTTACAATGGCATTGATTTTGGACATACGGGTAACACCAAGCGCTAAAACGATTGCAACGATGGCCGCAAGCCCTTCGGGAATTGCTGCAACAGCTAAGCTGATTGCTGTCAGGAACATCTCGAACAGATCCCGCTTTTGTAACAGAGCGATGATAAAGATCAGAGCACAGATACCGATAGCCAGAAAGCCGAGGATGCGACCCAACTCGTCAAGTCTCTTCTGAAGTGGAGTCATTTCATCGTTATCATCCTCCAATATCTTAGCTATTTTGCCTATTTCGGTATCCATCGCAGTAGCGACAACAACAC
>JAEZLY010000041.1 GCA_023414985.1 Bacillota bacterium
ATCATAGGGCTATCACCAGTTCCAACATATAACTCGTCACCGGATTTTTTGTAGTAATCAGCAATAAATGAGATTAGCTGTTGTCCATATCCTTTCCGTTGATATTCAGGAACGGTAACAATATTCTTAATTTCATAAACTCCGGATTGCTCTTGTGTAACAATACAAATCGCTTTGACATCATCATCACACAAGGCGAACATTTCACCACGATATAAATATTTTTCTATCATATTTACCTGCTCATCTGCAATAAGTAGCAATTCCATGTACTTTGTTTTATCGCTATCAATAATTTTCACAATTTCCATTCGAAATTTTCCCTATCCCTTTCTTTTTTATCTTTACAAACCCATTATATCCTTTTCTATATCAAATGGGAGAACACACATTGTTGTAAAAAATAGATGTGCCACTTTGTAAAGTGGCACATCTACTCATTAAACTTGCATAGTCCGTATAATGCGTTGAATACTTTTGAGGGATAAACAATATTTCTCTGACAGTTGAAAAACAGTCGTACCGTTTTTGAAACTATTGTATATTTCAAGATTTCTTTCTTTGAAATATGCTTTCGTATCTGTCTTTTCACCCCACTGATATCTCTTTGATTTTATTTTTGGAATGTATATAACCTGCCCGTCAATGTACTCTTGGATTTTTTCAATCAATCCCTCGGGCAGAATTTCCAAAGCGTGAACATAGCCCATGCGTGCCCTCCTAATAATTATTCTTTAGGATAGCAAAGGCTATTGATATTCTTTTTGAGTGATATGCAATAGCCCTTGCTATGCACAATGTTTCCTGCTTTTTCTTATAGTTCATCCCTCCGATCCTATCTATTATAACTTTAAAAAATTTTATTTTCAAGTAACTTAATAGTATACATACTTTGCGTTAGTAGGAAGACACAAAGCTCAATGGCGCATCAGGTGGCGTCGGCTTATATACCGTTCAAATTGCAGAGGCATTTGGTGCAGAAGTTTTAGCAGTATGCAGTTCGAGAGAGAAACGCCTATACAAATCAAAAGGAGAATTTTTAAAGGAAAACTGGTTATTTCAGAAAGTATACCAACTGTATAATCCAATTGTAATAAAGAGGTAGAACAACAGAAAACGTGATAATATAACAAGCTGACATTACCAGCGATTCTCGACCCGATCAGCGAAGCCCAGTAAATCTTGGACAAAAACTATGGTTCCATCATCTAGTATCGCTGCTCCGCTAAACCTTCCAAATACCTGATGTTGGTTGGTGGAAAAGACGAGAATGGACAGATTGGCGCTTCGATCAAGGATGGGTTCAAATATCATTTCTAATCTGCCATCAGATGAAGTGATATGCCAAGGTTCCAGATACTGATATTCCTTTTTCTTGTTTTGCGGGATATGGAAGGTAACTTTTTCGAGCTTACTTGCAATACCATTCATAAATAGCATATTTTCCGTAGCTTTAGAGGTATCACCGAAGCCATAACCAAGATTAAATCCAAATAAATCATTGCCAATCATACTCTGTGCTGCGCTCCAATACCAGGTAGTATGATAGGGCCAACAACCCCTACCCCAATCTAGGATAGCGTAGGAATTACATGGGAGGAACTGATAAGTTTTTTTACCAACTGTAACTTTTCCGGAAGCTCGCATTCCAATAATTTTTTGATTATAATAGAAAAGTGTTTTTTTCTCTTTGAAAGGTGTAGCGATGACCATGGAATCTTTAGGCTCGGGTGATAGTTCAAACTCAATATCCAAGTCCTCTTTTTCAAGAAAACTATTGCTATAGAACTTAAGTTGTCGGTTACAACCCTGATGCAGGAAGGCAACTTTAGTTGCTGCATCCTCAAAGTAAATATCTCCGACTTCAGAGGATTCAGGCATGGAGAATGCTTTCTCTGACTTGATTCCAACCGTATTCTTTATTATCTGTTTTTTACTCTTAAGATCGATTAGAGAAGCATTCACCAATACAAAGGTAATGCTTTTTGCGACTGTCAAAGCAATTACACACTCTTCGTTATAGATTAAGTAGTAATCCCATTCTTTCAATTGGGTTTTATGAGCTGCATCTTTACGAATATATTTTAGGATAGGGGAGGTAGCATAACCTTTCTGAATGAGCTCACCTCGTTTATTTAATAACCTGGAAGGCTTTTTTATTTTGTATTGCATATTCTACTCCTTATATCCTGGATCCAGATAAATTAGGTGGCCATAACCTGCCATCGCAATAGCATATATAATTAGTATATTAACTTCTAAGCCGGAAAGTACCTTGGTTCTCGTAATTATCTGTTGATTTGAAATTGACAGTGGTGCTATTATTAGTATATTAATGTCCAATGAGTATGACTTTTTCGTGCATCAAATGCAAGGCTTCAAATACTACAGTATGATAATATATATCTCGAAGGGAGGGGAATGTATGGATTGGCTAAGCAGAATGAATGATGCTATGAACTATATTGAATTAAATCTCGCAGATGAAATTTCGTATGATAAAGCTGCACAGATTGCTTGCTGTTCAACTTATCATTTTCAAAGAATGTTCTCATTTATCACTGACGTACCACTGTCTGAGTATATCAGACGCAGGAGATTGACATTAGCTGCCTTTGAATTACAGACCAGTGATATTAAAGTTGTTGATGTAGCACTTAAATACGGCTATGAATCACCGGAAGCATTTAGCAGGGCATTTAAAAATCTGCATGGACTAATGCCGATATCAGCGCGCGATACCGGTGTTACCCTAAAAGCCTTTCCCAAAATGACCTTTTCTATATCAATAAAAGGAGATACTGAGATGAATTACCGTATTGAACAAAGAGAAGCATTTGAGGTATTTGGTGTATACACAGAAGTAAGCACAGATCAAGAAAAAGCCTTTGACCAGGTTCCGTTATTTTTTAAAAGGTGTGATGAAGATGGTACTACAGATATGATCAATGACCTTTTAGGCCGTTTTCATGACAACTATACCATCTCTGCATTGTATGACTATTCAGAAACAGCATTTAAGTACATGTTATGTAATTATTTGCCCAAGGGCTTAACGCTTCCATCAAGGTTCGTAACGCTCTCTGTACCCTCATCCACCTGGGTAATATTTGATGTGCCCGGATGCGAGATGCAGAGTATGTGGAAACGTATTTGGACGGAGTGGTTTCCAACCTCAGAGTTTGAAGCGATGGAAGGCATCCAATTTGAAATGTATTACGGATTGGCAAATCATAGGAATGGCTTCGGCGAGATCTGGATTCCTGTAAAAAAGAAATAATTTCATTACTATTGATAAGTTTTGATGGTGAAATACGTTTATTGGACAAAAAATTAGGCTTGCTTACCTTACTTTTTGCTTAGAAGTAAATATGATGCAGAGATAGGGCTGAAAGAGTACACTTTCAGCCCTATTTTAATATTTTTTACAGCTGCTATTGACCTAACAGGTAAATAATAATATAATAATATTAACCTAATAGGTAAACATTGAGAAAAACCGGAAAGGAGATATCATGCTTTCAAAATTAACCAATCTGGAAGAGAAAAGACGGGATGCCATTTTAAACGCAGCATTAGAAGAGTTTGCAACGAAGGGCTTTGATGAAGCGTCTACCAATGCAATTGCAAAGGAAGCCGGGATATCAAAGGGACTAATGTTCCATTATGTAAACAATAAAAAGGACCTTTTTCTATTTCTTTACGATTACTGTACGGAGAAGATTAATGAAGAATATTTTAATTTAATGAACTTTAACGAGAGAGATATTTTTGAAAGACTTTGGCAGTCGTATCTTCTGCAGCTTGAGCTGCTGCACAAGCATCCTTGGATTTTTGAATTCAATAAGGTCAGCGCCAATACCAAATCGGAAGAAATTAATAAGGAGCTGGAGGAGCGGCAGAGAGGAAAACAAGCACTATGCTATGAATCAGTATTTGATTTTATTGATGAGACAAAATTCAAAGAAGGTCTTAACATTGAACTATGCAAGCAGTTAATTTTTTGGGCAAATGTCGGCTTCACTAATCAGATTCTGGAGGAAATCAGGAATTCAGAGAAAAAAGCTTTGGATTATGATAAGATCATTGATCAATTAGATAGTTACCTGAAGGAACTCAGAAAAATTTATTACAAATAAAAGGATGGGAAGGATTAGTATGAGGGGTATGATTTTTTATTTTTCTGCGACAGGTAATTCACTTCAAATTACTCGTAACATCGCAAAGGAATTGGGAGATTGTGTAATAGAGTCAATGACTTCGCAGGTACCGGACGAACCCGTAGGCGGGCCGGATTCCTATATTGGATTCGTATTTCCAGTATTCTATAACGGGTTACCCAGATTGGTGAAGCGATTTGTTGAAAGGCTTACCATCAATCCCGGAACCTATTGCTTTGCAATTGCCAATTCAGGAGGAACAAGAGCGAATCCTTTGGGAATGCTGGAGGATATACTGTCCGAAAAAGGAATCAGCTTATCTTATGCAAATGAGGTCAAAATGCCTGGCAACTATATTGTAGGACATCCGCTTCCATCGGATCGTAAGATATCAGAACTGCTGGAGGCTGCTGACATCAAATTAAAGAATGCCTCCGAAGCGATTGCCCGAGGGGAACGAAAACCGGTGATAAGGAAAGCTGTGTGGTGGAGTAAAGTAGTGAATCACAATTTTCTTTATAAAAACATACACGAATGGGATATGGCATTTTTATCGAACGATAAATGCACCGGTTGCGGACTGTGTGCAAAGGTATGTCCTATCTGCAATATCAAAATGGAAGACCGGCACCCTATATGGCAGCATAATTGTGAACAATGTCTTGCCTGTCTCCATTGGTGTCCCTGTGAAGCAATAGAATATGGCAAAAAGACAGTAGGACGCAGAAGGTACCATAATCCCAATATCAGGTCTGAAGATATCATAGAAAAATGAACATGAGATGACAGAGCAGTTACATAAGAGATTCATGTTCTCCAACTCTTACCCCAATAAACCAACACATTATTACTTTGGTGATTTACTGGGGTGAGAGTATTGAGGGGATTCCCTAAATAGACTTTTGTTGAAAGAACTGAACATTTAAGCCATTTGGATCTTTAACGGTAAACCACTTGAATTTCGGAGTTTCAATTAATTCATTATAGATGGGTATGTTTTTACTTCTTACAGTTTCAAGCATTTCCTCAATTGAATCCACCGCAAATCCAATAGATAGGAAATCATTGAAACTGATTGCATTATTATTGCAGTTCGCATAGAGTTCAACTAAAGTTTCGTCAGATGTCCCATTGCCCATAAACGCTATTTCAATTCCGGGACCCGCAGGAAACTGTTGCATCACTTTAAGGCCTATCAGATCAGAATAAAAATGAATTGATTCATCCAGGTTTTTCAGATGGATAGTAGTCCATAAGTATTTCATGTTATTCCCTCCACTTTTAAATTTTTATTGTGATAGTATAATTCAAAACTTATAATAGAAACAGGAGTGTAATTATACTGGTATAATATATAATAGAAGGGGTGACTTTGGGTTTGAATAATAATCGATATAAAGAGCTGGCAGATTTTTTAAAAACGCGAAGAGCAAAGATTATGCCTTCACAAATAGGACTTCCATCTACGCATCGCCGAAGAACCCCTGGCTTGAGAAGGGAGGAAGTGGCGCAGCAGGCCGGAGTAGGCCTGACTTGGTACACATGGCTTGAACAAGGCAGACCTATTCATGTATCAGCATCTGTATTAGAAAGCCTGTCTAGAGTCTTATTACTGGACAAACAAGAGCGTATACACCTTTATCATTTAGCTAATCAATCATTTCCGATTGATACGGAAGAGAATCAGACCACTGTAAATCCCGCGCTTCAACATGTTTTGGATAGCCTGGTATTGTGTCCGTCACTTGTTGCAGATCAACGGTGGAATGTGATTGCATGGAATAAAGAAGCTAATCTACTGTTCGGGGATTTTACAGAAATGAATGTCCGAGAAAGAAATATCGTTTGGGCGATGTTTACAGATAAAAAGTATAAACAGTTATTCCTTGATTGGAATCAATATGCCAAACGTTTGTTGGGAGCTTTTCGGGCTAGTTGCGGGCAATATATTGAAGATGCATGGCTGCTCCAGTTTATTGAAGATATAAAGGCACAGAGTACGGAGTTTGATTCATGGTGGTCTTTACATGATATTGAAAGCAGCAGTGAAAAATACAAAAAATTGAATCACCCTACTGCAGGGATATTAGATTTTGAAGTAAATAACTTTGATGTATCAGATAATTCGGGGGTAAAATTGATTATACATGTGCCATCACCCGGAACGGATACTTCTGCAAAAATGAAATTCTTACTAGACAATAGCGATTAATTTCATTTCATTTACATAGGGAATTCAGGTAGAAAAAGACTAAAACCATATTGACAAAAGCATTACCTGATGCTAGACTATGAATGAATTGAAAAATATTCATTCATAGAGGAGCACAAGATGGAAGATAAAAAGAAATTAATATACGAATGTGCGAAGGAAATTTTTGAGAATAAAGGGTTTAAGGACACGAATATATCTGAGATTACACAAAAGGCCGGAATGGCGGTAGGAACGTTCTATAAATATTATCCTTCAAAAGAAAAACTTTTCATGGATATCTTTTTGGATGAAAACGCGAAACTAAAAAGGAAATGCCTACAGTCGCTTGATATGGAGAAAAGCCCTATAGAAATCATCGGACAGATGATCGTTTTGAATACTGAAGGTATGAAGACCAATCCAATCCTTCGGGAATGGAATAACAAAATGGTATTTATGAAGCTTGAACAGCTCTATCGTGAGGAAAATGGAATTCAGGCAGTGGATTTTCTTTATGATAGTTTCTTGGAGCTTGTAGAGCAATGGCAAGCACAGGGGAAAATGAGAAAAGACATCGACAGTAAGATGATTATGATGATTTTCGCGGCAATTGTCAATGTGGAGACTCATAAAGAGGAAATTGGAATAGAGTACTTTCCACAGCTTATGATGCAAATGACAGAGTTGATTATGGATAGTCTGATGGACTGCTCTAAATAAATAGAGCAGTTATTTTTCCAATAACAGTGAATGAATTGATATATATTCATTCACGTTAAAATAAGGAGGAATATTGATGCAGGAAGCTACAGCTGAGGTACGAGACAGCTTCGGAATGAATACCGAAGTCACATATCGAGTGTTTGGCGAAAAACCTGAAGAAGCGATCGACTCTGCGATGATTGAACTAACAAGGCTGGAGAATAAACTGAGCCGCTACATAGAAGACAGTGAGATCAGCAGGATTAACCAGTCTGCCGGTAGGCAAGAGTCAGAGATCAGTGCTGAGACAATGGAGCTTCTTTCTCTTGCGATCAGGTTATCAGTTATTACGCAGGGACTCTTTGATGTAACAATCGGACCATTGGTAGATCTGTGGGACTACAAACATTCACACCATGTTCCGGAGAAATCAAAAATCCTGACTGCATTATCGTTGGTTAATTACTGCGATCTGCGATTGAATTTACAAGAAAAGAAAGCCGGTCTTAACAAAACGGGGCAATCCATTGATTTGGGTGGCATTGGAAAAGGCTATGCCAGCGACCGCTGTATAGAAATTCTGAAAGAGAAGGGTATTTCCTCAGCTTTTGTTAATATTGGAGGGAATGTGTCCACCCTTGGTAATAAACCCGACGGCTCCCTATGGAGTGTAGGAATCAGGCATCCAAGGCAGAAGGGTTGTCTGCTCGGAGCAGTGAAGTTAACCGATAAAGCAGTCGTTACCTCCGGCGATTATGAAAGGTATTTTATTGATCAGGAGGGGAAGCGGCGACATCACATTCTGAATCCGAACACAGGTTATCCTTCCGAATCGGTATTAATTAGTGCAACTGTAATTGCAGATCGTGGGATGATTGCAGATGCACTGTCTACTGCAATTTTTATGGCAGGTATCGAAAAAGGAATTGGGTATTTGCAGGAGTTTCCGGGAACTGAAGCCATACTTATGGACCATGATCAAAAAATTTATATCTCCGCAGGTTTGAAGGAGAAATTTCAATCTGTGGGAGGAATGAAAATAATTGTGGTAGGAAAGGAGCAGGTCAGATGAATAAAGTAGAAAAAAGAAAGGGGAAAAGGAAAATGTGGATTGTGATTTTAATTGTTATAGGAGTAATTGTAGCCGGCTTATCGGGAGGATTGCTTGCCGACGCACCCTCACGGCGTGAAATAGCAAAGCTTACCTTTTCGGAAGGAAAATTTAGAGATCTTCACGATGGTACCTATATCGGTGAATTCAAGGGCAAGAAATCTCATATGAGAGATGCTAAGGTAGAGGTCGTGATAGCAGATGGCAAGATCTCCAATATTACTATTTTGAAAGGAGCTCTGGATAAGGAAGGGAAACCTGCTGAATTAACACATGGATTAAGCATGAATGATTTATTTAACAAGGTTATTACTTCACAGACACTTGAGGTTGATGTAATAAGCGGTGCCACACTGACCTCCAAAGCACATCTTAAAGCGGTCGAAAATGCGCTTGAACAGGCAAAGTAAGACGAAACGACTGAACTATAAATTATGATTCATAGATGTGAAGAAATGAAAACAAAGATTTTCTCTTTCTCTACAACCGGTAATTCTCTGGTAGTAGCTCGCGATATAGTGAATAAGCTATATCTTGCAGATACCGAAACTCGGAAATTACAGCAAAAGATTATAGAAAGAGAGACTTCCACAAACAAACTGCCAGCTTAACGATAGACCCTCCACTATAGTTGTAACACATCAGAGGTATTTGAAAATCAAGATGAAAAAAATATTTGACTATTTCAAAACTTTGTGGTATGTTCTAATGATTTTTAAATAAATTTACTTCGGAGGTATATAAGTAATGTTTGAGGAATATATGAGAATTGCTATCGAAGAGGCAAAAATAAGCCTAAGAGAAGGAAACAATGGCTTTGGCACGGTGATAGTGAAAGACGGCAACATAATTGCTTCATCGCATGATAGAGAAGATACTGAAAATGATGCTACATCACATGCCGAGATGAATGCGATCAGAGAAGCAAGTAAAATAATTGGTAAGAAGCTATCAGGATGTATTCTTGTATCTACCCATGAACCATGTCCTATGTGTGCTTCCGCAATCATTTGGTCAGGAATAACAGATGTTGTATATGGTTATTCAATTGATAAAGCTGTATTGCAAGGTAGAAAACGTATTGAGATTTCTTGTAAGGACATTTTTAATAAGTCGAGTATAAAAATAAATACATATGAAGGAATTCTATATAAGGAATGCTCTGTTTTATATCAGAGGGATGTTAGGAGAGAAATTGAGAGATTAAGGAATGCTGATGATGAGATCTTGTCAGATTTAAATGAAGATTCAATATGCAAGAGAATTAATTGGTTTAATGAAAATAGAAAAACTTTTACTTTTATTACACAAGATATTCTTGACTCTGCGCATCGTTTACTGCTTGAAAGGTTTGGTATTACAGAAGCAGAAGCACCAATTATATATAAATCAGAGACGGAAATTGTTTTTCATTCGATGAATTTCTGCCCAACGTTGGAAGCTTGTAAAATACTGCAGCTGGATACAAGATACATATGTAGAAAGATGAATGAGCTTTCGACTGACACTTTACTCAAGCAAATTGATGGTAGGCTTAAGTTCACAAGAAACTATGATAAACTTAGGCCTCATGCAGAATATTGTGAAGAGATGATCAGTATTTCGGAGAATGAATGACGATTGATCATATGTTTAAATTGCATTTAATAAGTTATGAAGGTAAATAAGTAGTTGAGGAGAAGATAGGAGGGGTTATGTATCAACCACTCCTATCTTCTCCCTTTATTTTAGATAAATAAATTTCCGCAGTATTTGCTTTGTATTTACCCCCGCTTTTTATATACTCTCATCGCGAAGAGATATGCCACAAGCATAATACCTACGCACCAGGCCAGTGCGATCCATATATCGTTTCCGACAGGCTGTTGTGCAAGTAAGGAGCGGATCGCATCGACGATTGAGGTCACCGGCTGATTTTCTGCAAAGACACGCACAGCCGTTGGCATTGTTTCAGTCGGTACAAATGCTGAGCTGATAAAAGGAAGAAAGATAAGCGGGTAGGAAAAGGCACCTGCACCGTCGACCGATTTTGCGGATAATCCGGCAATTACAGCAATCCAAGTCAAGGCGAGTGTGAACAGCGCAAGGATACCGGCCACAGCCAGCCAGGACAATACTCCTGCCGACGAACGGAAGCCCATTAGGAGCGCTACAAGAACGATTACGACAACTGAAATTGCATTGGACACCAGTGAGGTCAGCACATGTCCCCACAATGCGGCGGAACGCGCAATCGGCATGGAGTGGAACCGTTCAAAGATGCCTCTTTGCATATCCATAAATAAACGGTAAGACGTATAGGCGATACCGCTTGCAATCGCCATAAGCAGGATGCCGGGCAACAGGTAATTCACATAGTGATCCGTTCCGGTCTGAATTGCGCCGCCGAACACATATACGAACAATAACATCATTGCAATTGGTGTAATAGTGACAGTGATTATGGTATCCATGCTTCGAGAAATATGACGCATAGAACGTCCGAGCATGACTCCCATATCACTGAAAATGTGATTTCTACTCATTTCCATTTATTTTTCCTCCTTTTTACCGATGATTGCGAGGAAGATTTCCTCCAATGAGAGCTGTTTTTCCACGTACTCTACTTTCGCAGGCGGGAACAGCTTCTTTAACTCCTCGAGCGAACCGTTTGCGATTATTTTCCCTTCATGCAGAATAGCAATTCTGTCTGCAAGCTGTTCGGCTTCCTCCAGATACTGCGTGGTCAAAAATACTGTCGTACCGCTTTCGGCGAGTCCTTTAACAACCTTCCAGACCTCAAGGCGCGCCTCAGGGTCAAGTCCCGTGGACGGCTCATCAAGAAAAATAATCTGCGGTTTACCAATCAGGCTCATAGCAATATCTATCCTGCGGCGCATACCACCCGAATAGGTGGATACCCTGCGGTCAGCAGCATCAGTCAGGCTGAAGCGCTTCAGTAAATCATCCGCGATCTGCCTGTGATTTTTAAGATGTCGAAGCTTTGCAATCATGATCAAATTTTCCCGCCCGCTTAAAATCTCATCCACGGCAGCAAACTGCCCGGTTAGGCTGATAGACTGTCTTACCCTGTCAGGCTTTGAAGTAACATCAAAGCAGTTTACTGCTGCGGTGCCACCGTCTTGTTTCAGCAGTGTCGTTAGGATTTTTATCATAGTTGTCTTACCGGCACCGTTGGAGCCGAGCAGTGCAAAAATCTCACCTCGTTTCACTTCTAAATCGACACCCTTCAGTACTTCAGTATTCTTGAAAGATTTTTTCAGTCCTTTTACATCAATCACGTTATCCATCCCGAACCCTCCTTTACTTTATTTTATCTGTAATTTTATTCATGGCTTTACTAACTTCTTGATTTGCAGCTTCTTGATAAAGGTCAGCATAGGTTTTTGAATCCTTGATCAGCTCGTCGCAGAATGCCGCTACATCACTGCCCGTCACTTCCAGCACCCCTTTTCCTAGTGCAGTGCCTTCTTCAAAAAGATCAACTATTCCCGAGAGAAGACCGGTTCCTTCAGTTAGTTCAACAGGTCCGACCTTAAAAAGATATTTTTGAATTTCTTTATAAACGATTTGATAATCCTGAGGGAGCGCCTTGACACGCGCCATATGTGCCCGCCATTCTTTTTTTCCTTCGATGATATCCTGTATACTCATATAATCCTCCTATTTAGCTAATTTTCTTGCAATATTGTTATTGAGTTGATCACGCCACTTGTCGCGATATGATTTTGCACCTTCTTCGCCGACCAGTGCTGAGCAAAAGCTCTTAATATCCTCGCCCAAGACCTCTTGGACACTCTGACCTTCTGCGGCTGTTTCTTCGAGCAGTCCCAGCACACCGTCAAGAATTGGAATGATGTTACGACCGGTGAAATCCGAGTGCGGCCAAAGATAGGATTTGATTTTTTTCCATGCTGTCTGATAATCCATTGGCAGCTTTTGGACTCTCAATTCAAATGCTTTCAATTCTTTCGTCATGTCATTTCCCGTGACTTTATCCCATAAATTCATTATTTTCTCTCCTTTAACTCATTCATTTTTGATGATACGAACTCCCATTTCGCCCAGAACTTACGAAGTTCTTCATGCCCTTCCTTGTTGAGCACATAAAACTTTCTCGGAGGCCCCATATCGGAGGGCTTTTTCTCTATATCCACAAGTTTATTCTTCTCAAGGCGAACCAGAATGGTATAAACCGTTCCTTCTACAACATCTGAGAAACCAAGCATATTTAACCGTCGGGTAATTTCGTAGCCGTAGGTTTCACCTCGACTGATGATTTCCAGGACACAGCCTTCCAACACACCTTTGAGCATTTCTGTCAAGTTTTCCAATAGTATCACCTTCTTTCACTATTCTGTACGACTGATATTCAGTATTACTTAGTACTGCTATATAGTAACACGTAGTAGTGGGTGTGTCAATAGCATTTCTGAAAAATTTTATCAGGGTATTATTATTGTAATTCGAGCATTAAATATTAGAGTTCCCATAGTTCATTTTTCGCTTGACTACCTATATTAACTACGGTATAAAGAGATTAGGGTATTATTTCGACAAAATATTTATTGGCGTTTCGTATTTGAGAGGCTTCAGTTAAAGAATATACCTGGCTGCAAAAGGGATAATAAAGAGAAAGAATAATGAATTGGATCTTTATTGATTTGGATACTGACGACAAAAAATGAGAAAGAAGAGGTAGGAATATGTCATATAAGGTTGATTTTAATCATGTGTCTACAATTGGCTTAGAGTCATCACCTGTTGCAGAAGCGCTTGCCGGGTTGCGTGCAAATGAGGCACGCTATTATTGGAATAAGTACAAGCATGAATTTACAGTGATACCGGCAGAGGAAAGCCAGGAGAATCTTAACTACGTGAACAATATTCTGAAAAAGGAACGGAATATTGAATTTTCTGCTAAACCATTAGAAACCTCGAGCTTTCAAGTAGAAAACATAAAGATGACCTATGTCTTTTATGAAGATGGCCTTGGAGTCAATGTCATGTATACACTGGATGACCCAAAAAAACGCGCGGTTGGCTTCAAGCTCTCTGAGGGGATGGAGGTACCAAAGGAG
>JAEZLY010000185.1 GCA_023414985.1 Bacillota bacterium
AATGTATAACATATCACAATGAATTATGATATCATAGTTTTTCGAACAATACAACTTCTTTTTTCGCTAAAATTTAATTTATTCCTATACATTATCACGAATTTCGCTTGCCCATGATGGTACAGACAAAAGAAGCCCAAATAAACTCATAGAGTTCTTTGGGCTTCTCAGATCATGATATTCCGTTTTTACATATAAACACAGAATAGCAGGAATGCATCTACAGTTTATACAAGAGTAAGGTCATCCAGAAAGACAACTCCACTATTGCAGATAATCCAGAGATCATTCTCTTTGGCGGGTTCATATGTCATAACAACCCGGTAGTCCTGTTTTCCTTCAATGTGTAATCCTTCCTCCTGTCCGTTCAACAACAGCCGCAGCTCTCCGTGACCCCTTGCAGACAGTGTTGCTTCTAGTTTAGGAAGGCTGCTTCGGAACAGGTAACTCACACTGTCACCTGCCATCAGCTGGACCAGTAAGTTTTCTTCCGGAGGCTGTTCTTCCCCGCCCATGCGCTGATAATTCACTTTTCCGGTTCTTCCGTTCTCAAATACAATTGAGACAGGCTCCTCCAACCGAAGCTCTGCTCCATGCACCCTCCGGGAAGTAACGCGATACTCCTGATAAGCTTCACAGGGAATTTTGACCGGGGTCTCCCTTTTTAACGCATGAAGTACGGGACGATTCACATGAGGTTTTTGAATATTTTGCAGAAACTCATCAAAAATAGAGATCGCGTGGTTCTGCTCCAAGTCGCATTTTCCATCAATCCAGTCCAGTAGTAGTTCCCACCCCTCAGGACCCGCAAAAGTGACAGGAGAATTCGTACAGGCCATTTTCTTGTAGCTCCAGAAGGACCAGCCGATATCAAGCTTCTCATAGAGTGGAAATGCAGTTGTATACCAATCGCAGTTATTTTCTCCTCCTTCACCCATGTAACTCGGTACATCCAGACGTTCGGAGAGTGCGAGAGCCTCCTTCATGCTTTCCTGATCCGGGTTATTCCAGTACTTATGAAATTGGAGAAGAATATTATCCGATGCCTCCTCCCTCGTAAAAGGATCGAATATAGAAAAATCCGTTGCCCAGTGGACCCCCTCCAAAATAATCATATGAATCGGATCAATTGCCCGGATCTCCCGAATTAATTTCCTGTAAAGTGGGAGTACTTTATCCTGATGCTGATTGTGAAAGACCGGTACAGGCTCATTTAATAAATCATAGCCCGCCACCACCGGTTCCTCCTTATAGTGCTCTGCCAACGCCTTCCACAAAAAGACCAGTTCCTCCTCATAACGGCGGTTCATGAACAGCATCGGTTGATCTGCTTCACTGTCATCGATATTCTGCCCCGTCTGTCCGCCAGGAGCCCCATGCATATCCAGGATGACGTAAAGCTTATATTCTCTGCACCAGGAGATGATCTGGTCAATGCGCGCAAGCATATCCTGACAGAGGATCAGCTCCCGGCCCTTGCGCTCGTATAAATGTCTCGCATTTAGCGGTAGTCTTACACTGTTAAAGCCTTCCTCCGCGATCCATTTCATATCCTGCTTCGTGATATACGAATCCAGGTACTGCTGCCAGAACCGATCGGCATATTCCTTCCCGCACAGCTTTTCTATCATTGCTTCCATCCTGCGGGGACGGTCACATAGCGTATACAGCTTCCACATGTAACCCTCCGGCAGAAACCAGCCTCCCAGTCCAAAGCCGCGCAGCAGGATCGGATGATCCCCTTCATATATCTTTCTTCCCTTCGCCTTCAGAAACTCCATCCGGTCAACCTCCTGTGCTTCATTCTTTCCAAATTAAAACCCTTCCCATCCTATCACCCTTTGATTGCCCCATCCGTGATGCCCTTTAAGATCTGCTTCTGGAATATCGCATAAAAAAGAATAACCGGAATTGCAGAAAGAATCAAGGCACTCAGGATTGCAGCCCAGTCATTGCTGTACTGACCAAACAGGGTATTCGTCGACAGGAGCAGGTTATATTTCTCATTCTTCGATATTGTGATCAGGGGTAGGAGAAAATCGTTCCAGACCCAAAGCACATTCGTAATGCAGACCGTAGCGGTAATTGGCTTCAGCATCGGCAGAATAATCTGAAAGAAGGTCATGAGCCTGCCGCAGCCATCCATGGAAGCCGCTTCCTCCAGCTCTAACGGAATGCTCTTCACAAAGCCATGATACAGGAAAATAGCCATACTGACTCCAAGTCCCGAGTAGACAAAGGAGAGTCCAATCAGAGAATTTTTGATATGCAGAGCCAGGATTACCTTATAGAGAGGTATCATAATTGAGCTGAAGGGAATTAGCATGGAGAATACAAATAATGCAAATAGTGCAGAGGATAACCTCGTCTTCGTACGGCATAAGCGCCAACCCGCCAAAGCAGAAAAAAGAATCATCATGGATACACTGACAAAGGACAGGAAGACCGTGTTAAAAAAGCTTCTCAGATAATGCATCTTCTGAACAGTTCGAGTATAATTCTCTAAAAGCAGGGAGCTTGGCAGTGACATCACATTGGTCAGCACCTCCCGGTTTGTCTTAAAGGAATTCATCAGTGCCATCAATAATGGAAACAGCCATAGGAATGCAAAGGCCGTCAAGACTATTGTCAGACCGATTTCGGATTTTCTTTTATTCATCTAGAGTTCCTCCTCCTTTCCTTTCATTACCCGCAGCTGTATCAGGGTAATAAGAAAGACAATCAGGAACAGTAACGTAGATTTGGCCGTGGCATAGCCGTATCTGATATTTCCGGTGAACGCTTCCTCATAGATATTCATCGCCACGGATTGTGTCTCTCTTCCGGGGCCTCCTCCGGTCAGAGAAAAGATTACGTCAAAGACCTGAAATCCCGCATTCAATGTCCAGAATATGCAGATTGTAAGAGCAGGTCGAATCATCGGGAAGGTGATGCGCCAAAACTTCTGCCAGGCGTTAGCTCCGTCTAATGCGGCAGCTTCCTTGAGATGTGAGGGAACGCCCTGAAGCGCTGCCATATAGATAATCATCAGATATCCTACGATCCCCCAGGAGGCTACGATAATAATCGCGACAAAAGCATTCTGTGGATTTCCCACCCAGGATCTGTCCAGAAAAGTCATCCCCCAGTGATCCGCCATATAGTACAATACCTTCGTAAAGATAAAGTTCCACATAAATCCGCCGATGATCATACTGATCATATTCGGCATATAAAAAAGCGTACGGAAGAACCCTTTCCCCCTGCTCCGGCTCTCTATCGCAACAGCCAGCCCTAAGGACAGGATATTTGCGGAAAACAGCATAACAAGCACATACTTACTGGTAAATAAGATGGAATTCCAATAATCCGTGTCACTGAACAACTTCAGAAAGTTATCCGGTCCAATGAACTTGTAATCCTTATTTAATCCGTTCCAGTCTGTCATGGAGTAAAACACTCCCGATATGGCAGGAAAAAGCTTAAAAATAAAATATACTATAAATGCAGGAGCCACAAACAATAAAAGACTTGCATTTTCCTTCCCTTTCTTCGTCATCGTGCCAATCTCCTTACTTCAAGCATAAAAAAATGCTGTAGTTCTGCGTCTAGAAAAAAGGGCTGCTGCAAAATAACAAATATACACTTTCGCGGGAGTATCATTGTTCTCCTTGAGTAATTTTTCATTGAGGTATGCACCTGTCAGCAGCTGCCTTCTTATAAAATAGGCAGTGTTGGTGCGACGGAAACGAAAAATTATCGAAAGGAGAATGATGATATAAACCGCGAAAGCCAAATAGACTATATTTTGCTGCAGCCCAGCAGTCTACAACATCCTGTAGTTAGTTTATTTTGTTGCTTCGTTGGCTTCCTTAAATTTTGCATCAAGCTTCTGGATGATTTCGTCCTTGGTAACTGATCCGGTATAATATTCCTGTAAAAGCTTACCCTGCTCATCTGTTACGGAGGAAGGAAGTACTAAATCCTGATAGGAACGTCCGTCAGCCACATACTGATAAGCTTCCTTTACCCAGGAAGAGGTATCATAGTTATGTACGGTAGCGATCGGGTTAAAGGAGCAAGCTTGGAACAATGCTGAGGAATCCTTGTCATCCAATACATAGTTCGCAAATTTTAAGGCAATATCAAGATTCTTGCTGTTCGGATACACTCCAAGCGTAGTTGAAGTAGAAAGGTTGATCAG
>JAEZLY010000128.1 GCA_023414985.1 Bacillota bacterium
ATCCTTTAAATTCATCATGAATAATCAGGTTAAGCTCCAATCCTCCGGCAATAATAACAGTAAAGACATTCTGTATCAGGTATACGGAAGAGATGTTACCAGAGAACTGTTAGCACTGGATTATCAGGCGGAAGGGATAAAAATCGTCGGTTTTATCGGAAAACCGATTCTGAACCGGGGAAACCGTAACTTCGAAAATTATTTTATTAACGGCAGATATATCAAGAGTACTGTCATTACGAAAGCCATCGAAGAAGCATACAAGCCCTTCCTGATGCAACATAAGTATCCCTTTACCTCAATCTACTACGAAATTGATCCTTCCATGATTGATGTGAACGTCCACCCTCAGAAGCTGGAAATCCGGCTGAAGAACGGGGAGGAGGTCTTTCAGGCAACCTATCATGCAATCCGTGACACCCTATACGGGAAAGAGATGATTCCGAAGGTATCCTTAGTTCAACAGGAAGAACAGAAGGAGCCGGTCAGAGGGCTTCCTGAACCCTTTGAACAGAATCGAAGGGACGCGGTACTTCAGCAGGAGAAGAAAGACAGGGAACCCACTTCCTATCAATATCAGACTCCGGATCAATCTACAGCATCAACACAGAGTAAGGTGGCCGAGAGAAAACCTGCTTACAATACAATGAGTTCAGGTAATAATTCTCCTCAAGCCAGTCTGGAAGCATTAAAAATCCTATCCACTGTGACAGACAGGATTCCTGATGAGGAAAGGAATGAGGCTGAGAAATCAGAATATAGTACTAATTCCATGTTCTCAACTAAGTCAGATTCCCTGAATACCGACACAAATGTTTTAACCAATAGTAACTCTGATATTCCGAATGATCAAAATACAGACCTTTCTATGGTGACCCAGGAAACCTCAATAAATCCTCTTATTACCGGTAAACAGATGGATTTATTTACTGACAGTGTAGCTTCGGTAGAAACCGCAGAACCGTTCTTATCGAAGAAGGCAATGGAAGAGCATCGGATCATCGGCCAGATATTTTCTACCTATTGGCTGGTAGAGTATAAGAAGGAGCTTTATATCATTGACCAGCATGCAGCTCATGAAAAGGTGCTTTATGAGAGAATCATGACTGCTGCCAGAGATAAGACTTATACCTCCCAACAGCTGTTACCACCCATCGTATTAACTCTGTCCCTACGGGAACAGGAGGTGCTTCGAAAAAGAGAACCGGAGCTGATCAGCTTGGGCTATGAGATAGAGCATTTTGGTGGAAATGAATATTCAATCCGTGCAGTCCCTGCAGATCTATACGGAATTTCCGAGAAAGAGCTTTTGCTGGAATTCATTGATGAGATGGCTGAGGAGATCGCTGTTCCTACCTCAGGCTCGCAATCCATTCTGGAACGGGTGGCTTCCCTGTCCTGCAAGGCAGCAGTAAAGGCGAACCACACCTTCTCCTATGAAGAAGCATCTGCCTTAATCAAGGAACTGTTAACGCTGGAGAACCCTTATCATTGTCCTCATGGAAGACCTGTCATTATTTCCATGAGCCAGTATGAACTAGAGCGAAAATTCAAGAGAGTCTTATAGTAATCCGAATAAAAGGCTAGACAATAAACATAATTGGAGAACATATGAAGGATAAACCGTTAATTATACTAACCGGCCCGACCTCCGTAGGAAAAACCTCACTGTCCATCGCCCTTGCACAGGCAATAGGCGGTGAGATTATTTCTGCGGACTCGATGCAGGTATATAAGCATATGGATATCGGAACAGCCAAAATCACCCATGACGAGAGGAAGGGGATCCCTCATTATCTGATTGATGAGCTGGAACCGGAGGAGGAGTTCAATGTCGTCCTGTTCCAACAGCTTGCCAAAAAACAGATGGAGCAGATCTATGCCAGGAACAAGATTCCGATCCTTGTGGGCGGAACCGGTTTTTATATTCAAGCTGTCTTATATGATATCGATTTTACCGAAAATGATTCCGATCAATCCTACCGAAAGGAACTGGAGCTGCTGCTGCAGGAAAAAGGGCCGGAGCATCTTCATGAATTATTACAGCAGATTGATCCTGCCGGTGCCGAAGCAATTCATCCGAATAACAGCAAGCGTGTGATACGGGCTCTGGAATTTGCCAGATTGACCGGTGATAAGATATCAGAACATAACAGAGAACAGATGAGTAAGACCTCTCCCTATCATTTCTGCTATTTTGTCCTAAATAGGGATCGAGCCGAGCTTTATAAGACGATTGATCATCGGGTTGACAAGATGCTCGCTGACGGACTTCTTGAAGAAGTAATTACTTTGTCTAAAAAAGGCTACACCAGAGAGCTTGTCTCCATGCAGGGGATTGGTTATAAGGAGCTGCTGGCATACCTGGATGGTGAATGCAGTCTTGAGGAAGCTGTAACTATCTTGAAAAGGGATACCAGACACTTTGCAAAGCGGCAGCTCACCTGGTTCAAGCGGGAAAAAGAGGTCCTTTGGATGAACAAGGAGGAGTATCCTGACGAGCAGGCTTTACTGGCTCAGATGTTAACCATATTAAGAGAGAAAGAGATTATTGACTAAAAGAATCTTTTGGAATTAAAATTATTTACAATTAAAATATTGATATAATTAAGATCACTATTGGAGGAAGAAACATTGGAGAATAAATTACAGGCTGAATATGAGTCTCTTGGGATCGATCCTAAGGTAATGGCTTATTGCAGCGATATAGAGGATAAATTAAAGGCACGATTTGCTGAGATTGATAAAATAGCTGAATTCAATCAGCTGAAGGTTCTCGCAGCCATGCAGAAAAATCGATTGAGCGACGTGCATTTTGCCGCTACCACAGGGTATGGTTATAACGATATGGGAAGGGATACCCTGGAGAAGGTATACGCAGATGTCTTCCGTGCGGAGGATGCCTTAGTACGACCGCAGTTGATCAGCGGTACGCATGCCCTTACAGTGGCTTTATCCGGTAATTTACGTCCCGGTGATGAACTGCTTTCCCCTGTAGGGAAGCCTTACGATACTCTGGAAGGAGTAATCGGTATTACCGAGACGAAGGGCTCTCTGGCGGAATTCGGAATCACCTATGCACAGGTTGATCTGCTTCCTGACGGAGGCTTTGACTGGGAAGGGATAAAGGCAGCCATTAAGCCAAATACCAAGCTTGTGACCATCCAGCGTTCCAAGGGGTATGCCAGCCGACCGACTCTGTCGGTGGAACGCATCGGGGAATTGATCGGTTATATCAAAAACATCAAACCGGAAGTGATCTGCATGGTGGATAACTGTTACGGAGAATTTGTTGAGACAATAGAACCTACCGAAGTAGGAGCAGATCTCTGTGTCGGTTCCCTGATCAAGAATCCCGGTGGTGGGCTCGCGCCCATCGGCGGTTATATCGTCGGTAAGAAAGAATATGTTGAGAATGCTGCTTATCGCCTGACCGCTCCCGGTCTTGGTAAAGAGGTTGGTGCCACTCTTGGGCTCAACGCTTCCCTGTTCCAGGGATTGTTCCTTTCTCCTCAGGTGGTATCAGGTGCATTAAAGGGTGCTATCTACGCAGCTAATATCTACGAACGCCTCGGTTACGGCGTATTACCGAACGGAAGTGAAGCGCGCTATGATATCATACAAGCAGTTACCTTAGGATCAGCCGATGGAGTGATCGCTTTCTGCAAGGGAATTCAAGCCGCTGCACCTGTGGATAGCTATGTGGTTCCCGAACCCTGGGCCATGCCAGGTTATACCTGCGATGTCATCATGGCGGCAGGAGCGTTCGTACAAGGCTCCTCCATCGAATTGTCCGCGGATGCACCGATCAAACCGCCTTATACCGTGTTTTTCCAGGGTGGCCTCACCTGGTATCATGCAAAATTCGGAATACTGAAGTCAGTACAGAAGATGATGGAAGCCGGATTGTTGAAATTATAGCCCTATCGGTAAATTGTGTATGTTCGTAAGAAAAACTTAATGCATTTTATTTACAATAGATATAATTTCATACACCTTTCAAGTATACAAATCAAAGCACTTGTGATAAAATGTTATTCGATAATGATACAAGGGGGACATGGTTTCATGGCAAAAACATACGGGAAAAATGCATGGTCTTTGTTTCTGGTTTTACTCGCCGGTATCGTCGTAGGCAGCTTTCTCGGTCAGCTTACCAAGGATATGGCTGCGCTGAACTGGTTGAATTACGGGATTAATTTTGCCATAGGAGATACCAGGAGCAATAATATTGTAACCCTTGATCTGGGTGTCCTTGCAGTCAGCTTCGGCCTTCGGCTGAAGATTACCGTCGGAAGCGTGATCGGAGCAGCTGCTGCAGTTATCATTTATAAGAAAGTGTTATAAACTCATCGCCCGATCCGAATGCAGATGATTTCTTGGAGAGAGGAAATCAAGGAGGATCCTATGAGCGATACTTATTTAACAGTCAAAGAATTACCCACATCCGAACGTCCCTATGAAAAATGCGAGAAGTATGGAGCAGGTGCCTTATCCGATGCCGAGCTTCTGGCAGTCATCATCCGGACTGGAACAAAAAAACAGAGAGTGATCGATTTGGCAGTGAATATTCTTAATTATTCCACTGCCTACCCTGGTTTAAAGGGGTTAAACTATCTGACCATGAAGGAACTGATGAAGATCAAGGGGGTTGGAAGAGTTAAGGCAATCGAGCTGTTATGCCTGACAGAACTGACCAGGAGAATGGCGAAGGAAGCTTCCAGGGATAGTCTTCGATTAACTGCACCGCAGAGTGTGGCCGACTATTATATGCAGGATATGCGCCATCTGGCGCACGAACAGGTGCTCCTTCTTATGCTGGACTCCAAGAACAGGCTTCTTAAGGATATGGTGATTTCTGAGGGTACCGTAAACACCTCGATCATGCCCACCAGAGAGGTTTTTGTACATGCCGTCAAATACGAAGCAGTGAATATCATCCTGCTTCATAACCACCCAAGCGGTGATCCGACACCAAGTTCAGAGGATATCAGGGTAACCAAAAAAATAGCAGAAGCTGGTAATTTAATCGGTATTTCGCTTATGGATCATATAATTATTGGCGATAATAGATATATCAGCTTAAAGGAACAGGGACTTTTCTAAAGACTTAATGTATTATATTAGGAGGCGAACTCCTCCTATATAGTGTATGAAAGATTTCAAGCAATTAGGGAGGAGAAATCCTCCTGATAACAGTATATAAAGACTTAATGTATTTAGGAGGCGAACTCCTCCTATACAATTATTTTAATATTCTATGCAATTTAGGGAGGATAAATCCTCCTGATAACACTTCATAAAGACTATATGTATTATAGGAGGATTTCATATGGCTTCAAGAGCATTTGGTATAGATTTTGGCACCAGTACGATTAAGATATGTAAGAAAGGGCAGGGTATTGTTCTGGACGAGAGGAATATCATCGCGATTTCAGACCGGAAGAACGTCATAGCGTCCGGCAACGAAGCCTTTGAAATGTATGAGAAGGCACCGGCGAACATCAAAGTAAGCTATCCGGTCAGAAATGGTGTTATCGCAGATGTAGCCAATATGATGACTCTGCTTCATCATTTTATGTACAGGATCGGCGGTTCCAAAAAAATCGGTTCTGCAGACTATATCGTAGCCACACCGACGGATATTACGGAGGTAGAGCGCCGTTCCTTCTATGATCTGATTGCAAGCTCTAATCTAAAGGTAGGAAAGATTAAAATCGTAGAAAAACCGATTGCTGATGCCGTCGGTGCAGGACTCGATATCATGACAGCCAAGGGTGTGATGATTGTCGATATCGGAGCGGACACCACAGAGGTCTCCATCCTTTCCCTCGGCGGTATCGTCCTATCTAAGTTAATCCCGGTAGGCGGCAATCGCCTGGATGAATCCATCAAGGGTATGATAAAGAGAAAATACAATTTATATATCGGTGACAAAACAGCGGAAAACGTGAAGAAAAAACTGGCTCATGCCTATGGCGGAGTAGAAGCAAGCGTGAAGGTGTACGGCCGTGATGTTGTTACCGGCCTTCCGACTGAGATGGAGGTCAGCTCCTCGGATGTC
>JAEZLY010000134.1 GCA_023414985.1 Bacillota bacterium
GTTCAGACTTAACAGGGAACTTTAAGCTTTTGATAAATTCCAGGGCTTCCTCGGAAATATTCGTATTTCCTTTATTAGACGATGGAATTCTCCCTGAACCGGTATTCTTTGATTTGCTTTCAAGGGAGGAAGCTCTCTCTTCATCAACCTCAGCTACCCTCTTATGAAGCAGTGTAACAAAATGTCCTTCCCCGTCAATCTTATGAGGCCACAGACGAACACAATGTTTTAATTCCTCCAGTCGTTTCTCCTCAAGCTTCGGAGGATCCTGCAGTTCTGACAGCCATTCCGGCCTGCCCGAACCAAAGCCATCATAAGAAATGCCAGCCTCCCGCTGTTGTTCCTGATCAGGAAAGGGCTGCACTACCTCGAATTCCGGACACTCACTTAACAGAAAGCCGATGGTTCCTTCATTCTCTTCCGGAGAAAAGGTACAGGTGGAATACAGCATCATTCCGCCCGGTTTTAACATCCTAGCAGCAAAAAGGATAATTTCCTTCTGCAGCTTATTATAATATTCCACACCGTATTGTTCCCAATTCTTCATGATGGCCGGACTCTTCCGGAACATTCCTTCTCCGGAACAGGGCGCATCGATCAATATCTTATCAAAATATTCGGGAAAATAATCCGCAATTTTATTCGGTGCCTCAGAAAGCACCAGTGCATTGCGTATTCCGAAAAGCTCAATATTCTTTAACAACGCCTTCGCTCTTGAATTACTGATATCATTCGATACCAGCACTCCTTCTCCTGAGAGCCTTGCTCCCAGCTCCGTACTCTTGCCACCCGGAGCAGCACAAATATCCAACACCTTATCTCCCGGTTCTATCGGAAGAAGACTTGCCGGTGTCATCGCACTAGGCTCTTGAATATAGTAGGCTCCTGCATAATAGAAGGGATGCTTTGCCGGCTGCTCCTGTGTATCATAATAATATCCGTTACGGACCCAAGGAATTCTTTTTATGGAAAAAGGACAGATTCGTTCGAATTCCTCCGTGGAAAGCTTCAGTGTATTGACACGCAAACCGCCGAAGTGCGGCTTCGCATAGCAGGCCAAATACTCCTCATATTCAGTCCCGAGTAATCTTCTCATTCTGTCCTCAAATAGTTTAGGTAGGTTCATTCTATCACTCCGTTATTTTATCTAAGACTTTGGGCACGGTATCTGGCAGAAATCATATCCAGTTCTTTAGAGAACTGTGCCAGCTCCTCCTGATCTCCATTTTGGTATATTCTGAAGAACTCGTCCTGAATCGTTACTACCTCCTGCTTATTGGCCACCTTATAAAGGTTCTGGATGTTGGTCAGAATATCTGCAACGATATTGGCCTTGATCGTAAAGGAGTTCTGAGCATCCATAATCTCATCCCGTACGACGGACATCTCCCGGTCAAGGATTAGAATTGCCTCAGCCGCAGAGGTCAGACGTTCCCTGATATGCTCCGGCATATTCTGCTTGTACTTATACTGCAGGGAATGTTCAATTGTTGCCCAGAAATTCATGGCAAGGGTTCTGATCTGTATTTCAACCTGCAGCTCCTTTTTTCCTTTCAGGGTCTCCACATCATAGTAGACAATCAGATGATAGGAACGATATCCGCTCTTCTTCATCTTATTGATATAATCCTTCTCATTCTTGATTCTCATATCAGAACGCTTTTTAATGATATCCACCACTTTATAGATATCTTCGACAAATTGACAAATGATACGGATTCCTGCAATATCATCGATTTTCTCTTCAAAATTTGTAAGTTCAAGGTTCTTTTTCTGAGCCTTCTCTAAAATACTTGATATGGTCTTGACTCTGCCGGTCACCTGTTCTATCGGGGAATAGGCCCCAACATGCTTATATTCATCAATAATATGATTAAATTTAGTTACCAGTTCGTCAACAGCTAAGGCGTAAGGATCAAGTATCTCTCTCCAAAGTTGTATTTCCATTCCTGCTTACCTCCTAAATAACCATTGTGAAATCCGTAAAGCATTTCCGTCATCCTTCGTCCAGTTGAAGCACCATCATCGATAAGGCGGCAATTCCAGCCGTCTCGGTGCGCAGAATCCTCCTGCCAAGGGTGATCGGCTGTATCTTATTTGCTTCAGCAAATGTAATCTCAGTCTCTTCAAAGCCGCCCTCAGGTCCGATCAATAATCCTATTGATTTGTATTCCTTCAGTCTATTCATGATTTCACGTGTGAAGTCCATCCCCTTAGCATTCTCATAAGGGATTAAGCTTAAATCCAGCGTTGCTGCTTCTCTGATTGCATCCTGATAGCTCATCGCCGGTCTGATTCTTGGGATAATACCGCGCCCTGACTGCTTTGACGCACCCTCTGCAATGGCCTGCCAGCGTTCGAGCTTCTTCTCTTCCTTCTTCCTGTCATCCAGCTTCACGATGACACGCCGGGACAGTACCGGTACGATCTCATGTACCCCGAGCTCAACGGTTTTCTGTATGATCAGTTCCATCTTATCCTGTTTCGGTAATCCCTGATATAATGTTATTCTTGCCGGAAGCTCGGTTCCGGTATCTTGAACAGACTTGACACTGGCAATAATTTCATGCTCCGACACCTTACTAATTATACAATAACAGTCTTTTCCCTGTCCATTACAAATTATGATTTCCTCACCCTGCTTCATACGCAAAACATTCTTAATATGGTTTACGTCTGAGCCTGTTATATGA
>JAEZLY010000244.1 GCA_023414985.1 Bacillota bacterium
CTGTCCCAGCTTGTTGAACTCTGCTGTTGCCAGAGATGCAGGATTACCGTTCTCATAGTAATATACCGAATGGAACAGAATACCTCCTACGATTCTGGTGGCATACTGTCCGTAAACATCTCCCATCAGAAGCTTCCAGCGATACTTTTCCTTCAGCTGAAAGGTCCCCTGCAGAGTCCTGGCCTGCGATCCCACGGAGCAGGTCATCGCTTTCATTGGCTTTGTGTATTCTCCGTTCTTATCCTGTTCATAAACCGTAACTGTGTTGTAATATCTGTTCACCCTAATCATGTAAGGCTGTTTCTTCAGTTCTGCCGCCGATACCTTCGCTGCATCAGATAAAACCAGCAGCATGCAAATAAGAAGCAAGCTTCCAAGATATCGGAGTATGTGTCGCTTTTTGTTTCCTTCCATCATTACAAATACTCCTTAAGCCCTCAATTATTTAGCCAAATACAAGATCATTCGTACTATGTGAAGATGCTATTCCTTCAAATTAACCTTAACGATATACGTTTCGAAATTTTTGCCGGCTCCTGCCGGAATATCAAACTCGACATCACCCAGGCTCTTTAGCATTTCATGATTAATATCGGCGTACTTCTCCTGTTCCAGCTTTCCGACATAGATATAGGAGACATTGTATGTCTTAAGCAGCTTCAACAGCTCTTCCTTACTTAAAGAGGTATAGGTCTCTTCATCCTCTCCCTCTTTCCTCAGTGATGTATAGATTGTCTCAATATCCGCTGCTCTTGCATCCACAATTTCAGAACTGGATTTCCACAACCACTCGTGAGTATGCCATCCGAGAATGGTAGGAAGACCTGTGAATACAGATACTCTCTGATAGTCTGTATAGCTGTCTCCATTCGCTTCCAGTACAACAGGCATCCCTTTCACATGTTCATTCAACCAACTGGTGGCTAATGCATCCTCGGGCATGGTGGTTTCCATAAAAGCAGTTGCATCCAGCCCCTGTTTTCCGGCATACGTAAAGATATTACCATACCAAGCGTGGACAGCATTCTGAACATAGGTCAGGGAAATCAGAAATAGCAACAATCCTGCAAAAGCATGTCTTCTCTGAGATTTCGTCCTTCCGTAACAAAGAAGTCGGAGCAAGATATATCCGAAGCATAGTCCGAACATGATGAAGGCTTGATAAGTCAGCTTAAACATTGTATTCGCTCTTTTGAATTCCCCTGAGTAAATATCCTGAACATAAACCAGCTCCGGAAGAAGAACCAGGCCGATCGAGCACAATCCCAGTATCAGAATATAAAAATCAGATACAGGCATCGTATTTAAAAAGCTTAAGAAACCTGGCTTCTTATTCTCCTCTTTTGTATTGGTCATAATCTCCCTGTGATTAGTGATCAGAGCAATCACAAAGCAGACTACCACATAGATTGGCAGTCCCCACAGAATAAACAGCTGATTAAGCGGCGTTCTGGTATCAACCAGTCGGATATTGGTTGATATCTGGTCAAAATTCAGAGTAAAGGGAAGGCATACTATCTCCGAGATCAGGATTACCGCCGCACCCTGTAATGCAGTGAGCCAAAGGGCTTTGCCTTTAAAATTATATACACTGAGGTTGGAAAATAGAATAATTGCTCCAGATACCACATAATAAATCGGGAAGTCCCAGAAATTCGTCATATGGAATAACCCAATCAAAAAAGCAATTGTAATAATCGCCGGATGGAGTACTTCCTTCCAGGCCGGAATGCTGCCTTCCTTCCTCTTCTGCCTATCAATCAGCCAGGCAAAAAGAAGTCCGAGAACGGTCAATACCAGCATGATATTAATGACATGGGCATGCAGATCCCCAAGTACAAAGGAATAGGCCGGGAATTCATGAATTGTCTTGTCCTTGGTCTCCGGATAATACCCAATATATCTGGTTGCATCGGGGAACCAATATTTTTCTTTGTTGCCTTCTATTCCGAAGAATTTACGTGCCGCCGGTTCCAGCCATTGAAATACAGGATAATGCATATTTCCCGCGATACATACTCCGGCACCGGAAAGCAGACCACTTAATACCGGGATAACGCTGTTATTCTTCTTTCTGCTTTTCAAAAACTGCAGGGTAACATTGTAACCGAGCGAATAAGGGAGAACCAGTGCAAAAGCTCCTACCATCATCAGCATCAGATTATACGCATCAGCAACCTTCACAAAGGACAGCTTGGTCAGATAAACCGCCATGTACTGCCCGACATAATAATAGTTCAGCTTCGTTCCGGAGAACCAGAAGTCCTGGGGAGGCATATAATCGCTCCTCATCATGCTGGTCATGAACCCATAATCCATGAATTTCTCCGTTCCATAGGCTTCCGGTTTGAAGCACCGTATATAGGTAAAGAGTAAAAATGCACTGAAGAATAAGATTTCTTCCAACCATATCGCTTCAAAAACATCCTTCGACCATGGGGCTTCCCAAGATTCAAAGCCTCCCGCTGTCGTTCCATAGAGTATCTTCTGCTGCCGCAGCATTTTCCGCAACAGCACTATGATAGCCACATTGAAAAGTAATCCGATTGCCGCACTGATGATACAGGAAACCGGAGTGAATTTCATAATTCTTAAGGAGGATAATAGCCACATCACATAGCTGGTGATTGCTATTCCGAATACCTTACTGAAGAGATAACCCCTATCATGGAAATTGCGGAACAGCACAAAGGTAAGCGGTAAAAACATCAGACCTAAGCCTGCCACTACCACCCACCATTGCAAAAATGCACTATAGTCTCCCTGCAATAATAGCTTACCGGCGATTGCCAGCAATACCGATACAATCAAATAGATCAGCTTCTTCATTGTAACTGCCTACCCTTTCCCATTCTTCTGTCATACCTTGGTACGTAAGCCCTTATTGATCTTTCTGAAATCCGTCCAGGCTTGCCTTCCGATGCGGATGATTCGTTTCATATTGATGGAATTGACCCCTCCCTGCCTCGGCCGGAAGGTTACGGGCATATATTTCACCTTCAATTTTTTCTTGGCATATAGAACGGATATCATTACATTGGACAGATTGAAGTTCTCAGGTACCAGCTTAAGCTGTTCTTTGAGTACCGAGGCTTTCATCAGACGGAACGGGGTATTGGCATCCGTAATCCCCACATGGAAGCAGATCCACAGAACGAATTTTAAAGTTTTTGTTACAAAGACCCGGGAAACTCCATCCTGTCTTCCTTTGCGGTGTCCGATTACCATATCATAGGAAGCCCTCTGTTCCCAGAAGGGCCAGAATTCCTCCGGCAGGGTCTGACCATCGGAATCAGTCTGAAAGATATAGTCTGCTCCTGCTTCTACAGCATAGTGATAGCCATAAAGGATAGTTGCGCCATGTCCACTGTTCGGTTTAGTAATCGGTTCGAAAGCCGGCAGCTTATCCGCCTGTTCCTTCATGATCCGATACGTGGAATC
>JAEZLY010000307.1 GCA_023414985.1 Bacillota bacterium
ATTTTACGGATATAGGAAAGGGGTCATCCATGAAACATATTCCGAATATTCTGTCGATCTGCCGAATCATTGGAGCAATCTCATTACTTTTTTTCCTGCAGCAACCGGAGATCTTTTTTCCTGTTTATCTGCTTTGCGGGTTGAGTGACATTGCAGACGGATTACTTGCAAGGAGACTGAAAATTACAAGTAAGCTTGGGGCCAGGTTGGATTCAATCGGTGACTTATTCCTGTTTCTGGTTCTGATGCTTTACTGTATTTTAAGTTTCGGTGAGGAGCTGTATCCCTACTACCCGTTTTTGGCCGTGATCGCTACCGTACGAATCGGTGCCATTGTGTTTGCTGCAGTCAAATTCCATGCCTTTGTTATCCTTCATACCAGATGGAATAAGATAACAGGTGTCTTAACCTTCTTTGCGCCAATCTTTCTGCTCCTTCAGAATCCGGCCGTTATTTATCCGGTTCTGGGTATTGCGTTACTCTCTGCGATGGAAGAGTTTATTCTTCATATCATCTCAAAACATCCCGACCTTGATCAAAAAGGTCTGTTATAATTCGGATCATTATACAAAACCTAGTTTATCCGGCTTCCGATACTCATATATTAATAGTGGGACAGGTAATGACCCATTGCTTATTTATACAGACAATTTATGTTTAGTGAGAAAAATAAATAGAATACGGAAGATCACACCTTACATATTCCGACAAATATGATATAATTTATGTAACAGAAGAAAACTAATTTTCTTTTGTTTCAATTTATTGCATTAATTTTTAGGACATATGCATTTTTTGCGTATATCTTCATATATTTTCTATGCTGATATTACGCAGGAAGGAATGCCGGCTTCACAAAAGCACAGTTATGGGAGGTGAAGATCTAGTGATGTCTTTTAAAAAAGAAAGTGGGATAACGCAGGAACAGCTTTACCTCTTTCACGAGGGCACGAATTATAAAAGCTATCGAATGCTCGGGGCGCATTTTACCGAGCTGGAAAAGGAAAAAGGGGTCAGATTCAGTGTATGGGCACCGAATGCCAGCTGGGTCAGCGTGGTTGGAGATTTTAACGAATGGAATATTAATACGAATCCTATGGTAAAGCTCAAAGATTCCGGTGTATGGGAAGCCTTCGTTGCAGGAGCGGAAGAAAACCAGCTCTATAAATATGCGATTGGTACGGCTACCGGTGAAGTACTGTATAAGTTTGATCCGTATGCCTATTATTCTGAAGTCAGACCCAAGACAGCCTCTGTCATTTATAATCTGGAGGGCTATCCCTGGGAAGATACAGTCTGGCAGGAGAAGAAAAAGGATAAGCTTCCCGTAAACCAGCCAATGTTGATTTATGAGGTACATCTTGGCTCCTGGAAAAGGAAGGAAGACGATGAGTTTTTGACCTACAGGGAGCTGGCCCATGAGCTGGTAGACTATGTAGTTGAGATGGGGTATACCCATATCGAACTGCTTCCTGTCATGGAACATCCCTTTGACGGATCCTGGGGTTATCAGGTGCTGGGTTATTATGCGGCTACCAGTCGATATGGAACACCGAAGGAATTTATGTACTTTGTGGATTGCTGCCATCGAAAGGGAATTGGAGTGATTCTCGACTGGGTTCCGGGGCATTTTCCGAAAGATGCACATGGACTCGCAAGGTTTGACGGTACTCCGATCTATGAACATCCTGATCCTAGGCGGGGGGAACATCCCCAGTGGGGAACATACATTTTCGATTATGGGCGACGTGAGGTTCAAAGCTTCCTGATTTCCAATGTGATCTTCTGGATGGAATACTTTCATGCGGACGGCTTCCGGGTAGATGCGGTCACAAGTATGTTGTATCTGAATTTTGAGAGAACGGATTGGCTTCCGAACCAATACGGGGGCAATGAGAATCTGGAGGCAGTTGCTTTGCTGAAACGACTGAATGAGGTGGTATACTCCGTTTATCCGAATACTCTGATGATTGCGGAGGAATCCAGTGAATGGCCGCTGGTAACGGCGCCAACCCACAGTGGTGGTCTTGGCTTTTTGTATAAATGGAATATGGGGTGGATGAACGACACTTTAAAATATTGTTCCATGGATCCGGTATTCCGCAAATGGAATCACAATCTCCTGACCTTCTCATTGACCTATGCATTTTCAGAGAATTATATCCTTCCCTTTTCCCATGATGAGGTGGTGCATGGAAAACGCTCCTTATTGAACAGGATGCCCGGGGAGTACAATCAGAAATTTGCCGGTCTGCGGTGCCTATATGGTTACATGGCGGCACATCCCGGGAAGAAGCTCCTCTTTATGGGAGGAGAATTCGGGCAGTTTATTGAATGGAAGTATGATGCAGCCCTGGATTGGCTGCTCCTGGATTATGATATGCATCGAAAGATGAAGGAATATGTAAAGGCAATGAATCATTTTTATTGTAATACGCCCAGTCTCTGGGAGGATGATAACGGCTGGAACGGCTTTCGGTGGATTTGCCCCGATGATAACGAACAGAGTGTAGCTTCCTTTATTCGAAAAGGACGGAAGAGGGGCGATGAGACTCTTGTGATTGTCAATTTTACTCCGGTGGAGAGAAGAAATTACAGGATTGGTGTACCGAGGGCAGCAGGCTACAGGGAGGTCTTTAATTCCGACGATATAAGCTTTGGCGGTGAAGGGATGATTACTTCGGAGATTGTAAAGGTAGAAAAACAACCTTACCATGGTTTCGAGCAATCCATCATTCTGCAGATACCGCCTCTATCGGCTGTTTTTTATAAACCTGTAAAACAACAGAAGAAATATGGCAAAGAGGAAGATTAAAGGAGGTTTTGTTTATGGTAGGGAAGAAATGTGTTGCCATGCTGCTGGCCGGAGGACAGGGCAGCAGATTGGGTGTATTAACGAAAAATATTGCAAAACCGGCAGTCCCTTTCGGAGGGAAATATCGGATTATCGATTTCCCGTTAAGTAACTGCACAAACTCGGGAATCGATACGATAGGTGTACTTACTCAGTATAAACCCCTGAAGCTGAATTCTTATATCGGAATTGGCCAGCCCTGGGATTTGGACCGGCTGAACGGCGGCGTAACGATTTTGCAGCCTTATATGAAGCAGAACGCAGGTGAATGGTATTCAGGAACGGCAAATGCCATCTACCAGAACATAGAATTTATAGAGGCATATCAGCCGGAATATGTATTAATCCTGTCCGGTGATCAGATTTATAAGATGGATTACAGCGAGATGCTTCGTTTTCATGAGGAGAAAAACGCGGATGCGACCATTGCTATTCTGGAGGTTCCGTGGGAAGAGGCCGGTCGTTTTGGAATCATGAATACGGATGAGGAAAATAAAATCTATGAATTTGTGGAAAAGCCGAAAAACCCGATCAGTAACAAGGCTTCCATGGGAATTTATATTTTTAGTTGGAAGAAGCTTAGACAATATCTGATTGAGGATTTAAATACACCGGGCTCCAGCAATGATT
This sequence comes from Bacillota bacterium, assembly GCA_023414985.1. Taxonomy (GTDB): domain Bacteria; phylum Bacillota; class Clostridia; order Lachnospirales; family Lachnospiraceae; genus Mobilitalea. The sequence goes on from JAEZLY010000307.1 coordinate 3,485, forward strand.
TCGGTAAGGACATCATTCCGAAGATGTTGAAGAATGATGAGCGGATGTTTGCATTTCCTTTCAAAGGTTACTGGCGAGATGTCGGGACGATACAGAGCTTGTGGGAAGCCAATATGGACCTGCTGGAGGAGTCCCCTGAGCTTGATCTGTATGATTCGGGCTGGAGGATCTATTCCAGAAATCCCGTAGAGCCTCCGCACTTTATTGCCCTCGGTGCTTCGGTCAGCCGCTGCATCATCACCGAAGGAGGTATTATCTACGGTGAAGTAAGCCATTCGGTACTGTTTGCCGGTGTAACCATCGGGCGGGGAAGTAAGATCAGAAATTCAATCCTCATGCCGAATGTACGGGTAGGAGCGAATGTGGTCATTGAGAATTCTATCATTGCTGAAAATACAGTAATCAGTGATAACTGTCAGATCGGATTCAGTTTACAGGCAGATGAGGAATGCGGGGAACAGGTAAAAGGAACGGATATTACCGTAATCGGTGAAAATATGATTCTACCGCCGGGTTTTCGGCTGGAAAAGGGCAGTATGATCGACGTGGATAATTATAAGACCTTTCAGGCTGTAATCTGATGGAACCTGGTTCTTTTGAGAAAGCTGATGCCGCAGCTGGCGGCAGAATGGAGGATTTATGAGAGATACAATGGGAATTATCTATACCGGCGACAGTAATGTCAGCCTACAGGAGCTCACCCTGAAACGGTCGGTAGCCGCGCTCCCCTTCGGAGGCAGATATCGTATCATAGATTTTACTTTATCCAATATGAT
>JAEZLY010000015.1 GCA_023414985.1 Bacillota bacterium
TAAAAGCCTTTGAGGTACAGCCATTACCCGCCTTCTTAGAGGGACCGGCCAAGATGCTGGCAACCGTAAAAGAGGAAAAGCAGGCGAAAGAGCTTTACCATAATGTCCGCAGCAGCGAGCTGTATGACAGGAAGCTCGGAATGTACAAGACCAGTGTTCCGATTGAACATATCTCCATGGAGAACGGAAGAATCCGTGCCTTTACTCCTGGCTGGCTTGAACGGGAGAGTATCTTCCTGCATATGGAGTATAAGTACCTGCTGTCTACACTGCGTGCCGGATTATATGAACAGTTTTACGAGGATATGAAACGATGCATGGTGGTCTTCCGGGATCCGAAGGAATATGGAAGAAGTATTCTGGAGAATTCCTCCTTCCTGGCCTCCAGTGAGAATCCGAACGAAGCCATCCACGGAAGAGGTTATGTAGCCCGTCTGACAGGATCCACAACAGAAGCAGTTACCATGTGGATAGAAATGTTTGCCGGAAGAAAGGTATTTACCTTTGAGGACAAGGAACTAAAGCTCCATTTTGAACCGAAGCTGGCGGATTTTCTGTTTGATGAGAACGGAGAAGCTTCCTTTACCTTACTGTCCTGTTGTACAGTGACCTACCATAATCCGTCCCGAAGGGCTACTTTCGGTGAAGAGGCAGCAAGAATAGTTAAAATCATACTGCCCGATACCGGAGAGGTAATCGAAAGCGATACCCTAAGCGGAGCTGCAGCGGAACGCGTACGTCAGGGCAAAGTGGAGAAGATCGATCTCTATCTGAATTGATAGAAACAACGCCAATGAAATGATAGGAGGATAAATCCTCCTGATATACATATTAATTAATTATCTAAATTGTAGGAGGATATAAATGAAGCTGATTTCGACCTTATATGAAAATAACGAAAAGAAAGTAGTCACTCAGGAATGTCAGTCAGTTAAGGAGATCAAGGGAGTGGAGAGCAGGGTAATTAACCTTTACCCTGAGCTTACCTACCAGACCTTCTTCGGCTTCGGCGGAGCAGTAACGGAGGCTGCCGGTTATGCATACTCCAAGCTGACCAAGGAGCAGCAGGAGAAGGCTGTTGAATGCTATTACGGAAAGAACGGCAACCGCTATCGTATGGTCAGAAGCCATATTGACAGCTGTGACTTTTCCCTCGGGGTATATTCTGCGATGTCTGATCCCGCGGATACCGAGATGAAATCCTTCACCCTTGCAAGAGACGAACAGTATATCCTGCCTCTTCTGAAGGCTGTGAAGGAGAAGGCTGAGAATGAAATTGAGATTATGCTGAGCCCCTGGTCACCCCCGGCCTTCATGAAGACCAACGGTGAGAAAATTCACGGAGGACAGCTAAAGCCCGAGTATCGTAAGTTCTGGGCAGAATATATCTGCCGTTATATCAAGGAATATGAGAAAAAAGGCTATATTGTCAGCAGAATTACAGTTCAGAATGAACCCGCAGCGACACAGACCTGGGATTCCTGTATCTACAATGCGGAGGAAGAAAAGGAATTTTTAAGGGATTATTTATATCCCACTCTTGTTGAGCAAAATCTTGGCCATATCAAGCTCTTTATCTGGGATCATAACAAGGAGCTGATGTATGAGCGGGCTAAGGCAATTATTGACGATACCACTGATACCATGGTATCCGGTGTTGCTTTCCATTGGTATACCGGTGATCATTTCGAGGCAATTAACCTGACTCGCGAGGTATTTCCCGATAAGGAACTGATTTTCACCGAGGGTTGTGTAGAATACAGCCGTTTTGGTACGAATCAGTTAGAGAATGCACAGATGTATGCCCACGATATCCTGGGCAATTTAAACGGAGGCATGAATGCTTTCATCGACTGGAATATCTTCCTGGATGAAAAGGGTGGCCCCAACCATGTAGGCAATCACTGTGATGCACCGATCATGGTGGATACGGAACAGGGTACCTTCCATACGAATCTGTCCTATGATTATATCGGACATTTCAGCAGATATATCCTTCCGGGAGCGAAAAGAATCGCCTTGACCAAGTATACCTATGATCTGGAAGCAACAGCGTTCCTCAATACGGACGGAAGTGTCGTAATGACAGCATTGAACAGAACCGAAAAGGATATTCCGGCGGTAATCCGGATGAATGGCAATCTGATTGAACTGAATATCGCGAAACAAGCGATTGCTACACTGGTTATCCCTGCAAGTGAGGTTTAAAAATGTATAAAATAGAGCAATGGGTTATAGTATAATATCGGCAGATATTATACCAGTGCCGAACGAAGTGAGTGCTCATCCTGGCACGAAGTGTCATACCATGGGCGCTTGCGGACATGGTATAATATAAGGGTAAATGAGATTACTACATTGGGGGTAGTGGCATGAATCTGAAAGATGCAGTAAGAACCTTATTGTTCAAGGACGAAGAAAAGGGTGAAAACCATCAGCTTACCACCAGATGGGGCCGGACGTTGGATTCGGAGAATGTTCTCACGGAATATCCAAGACCTCAGCTGCGAAGAGATAAGTATCTGATTCTTAACGGTTATTGGGAATATGCAATCACCGGAGAGGATAGAAAACCGGAACGATTTGACGGACGGATCCTGGTGCCGTTCTCCCCGGAAAGCGTACTATCGGGGGTCAACCGTCAGCTAAAGCCTGATGAATTTCTGTGGTATCAAAGGGCCCTGATGATTGGGCAGATCGATCCGCATAAGAGGCTGCTTCTGCATTTCGGCGCCGTCGATCAATGCTGTGAGGTGTATGTGAATGATCAGCTTGTGGCACGGCATATCGGAGGTTACCTGCCATTTTCTGTAGATATTACCGGTGATATCACAGCAGGGAAAAACCTACTTATGCTGAAGGTGACTGATGTCAGTGATACCTCTTATCACAGCAGGGGCAAACAGATGCTTACTCGGGGAGGTATGTTTTACACGGCACAGAGCGGCATCTGGCAGACAGTATGGTGCGAATGGGTTCCGAAGGAATACATCACTGCTTTAAAGCTGACACCGGATCCCGCAAAAAGTGAACTACATATTCAGATTCTTATGAATCACCGTTCAAACAGAGGAACAAGCTATCAGATTGTGATTAAGGAACAGGGGCGTATCATCAAATCCATATCCTCTGAACAGCCATCCATTACCATAAGGCTGGAGAATTTCAGATACTGGAGTCCAGAGGAGCCCTTTCTATACGATCTGACAATTCTTGCCGGAGAGGACAGAGTAGAGAGCTATTTTGCCATGAGAGACTTCTCCGTCAAGGCTGACAAGG
>JAEZLY010000024.1 GCA_023414985.1 Bacillota bacterium
GTAGGAGGAACATCAATCTCATTGAAGCTGCCGGACATACTGTCCTTACCACCGATGGAGGGCAGGCCCAGCTTCACCTGTGCATCATAGGCTCCCAGTAATGCCACCAGTGGTTCTCCCCAGCGCTTCGGATCATTCCCCAGCTTGCGGAAGAACTCCTGAAAGGTAAATCTAATCTTTGTATGATCGCCGCCTGCCGCTACAATCTTTGCCACAGAGGATAAAACCGCGTAAACGGAACCATGGAAAGGAGACCACTCGGAAAGGTAAGGGTCGAAGCCATAGCTCATCATGGATACGGTATCGCAACTTCCAGAGAGTACCGGAAGCTTTGCCGTCATCGTCTGGATTGGAGAAAGCTGATACTTTCCGCCATATGGCATGGTTACGGTAGCTGCTCCGATGGAACTGTCAAACATTTCAACGAGGCCTTTCTTAGAGCATACATTTAATGCAGATAACGCTTTTAACCATGTTTCTTTTACAGTCCCCCCGGTACTGACGCTGCCGTGCTTTAGGTAACTCTCTTCCTTAGCAGGCAGAGTCACACAGGCGGATGCTTCCTGATGAGCACCGTTGGTATCCAGAAATGCTCTGGAAATATTTACGATCTCCTTGCCTCTCCAGCTCATGACAAGTCTGGGTTCTTCGGTCACTCCGGCAACCACAACAGCCTCCAGATTCTCCTCCTCCGCATAGGCAAGCATTCTATCTACATCCTTAGGATCTACGACGATTGCCATTCTTTCCTGGGATTCGGAGATTGCCAGTTCTGTACCATCAAGCCCGGCATACTTCTTTGGAACCTGATCCAATTCAATTCTAAGACCTGCTGCCAACTCACCGATCGCTACGGATACACCGCCGGCTCCAAAGTCATTGCATTTCTTAATCAGTCTGCTTACTTCCTCCCTACGGAACAACCTCTGCAGCTTGCGCTCAGTAGGCGCATTTCCCTTCTGAACCTCCGCACCGCAGGTTTCAATCGATTCCGTGGTGTGACTCTTAGAGGATCCGGTTGCTCCGCCGCAGCCGTCACGACCGGTTCTGCCACCCATGAGAATGATGACATCTCCCGGGTCGGAATTCTCACGGATTACATTCTTTCTGGGAGCAGCCCCAAGAACAGCCCCGATTTCCAGTCTCTTCGCCACATAATTCGGATGATACACTTCATCTACCATTCCGGTGGCAAGACCAATCTGATTACCATAGGAGCTATAGCCTGCTGCCGCACCGGTACAGATCTTTCTCTGTGCCAGCTTGCCCTTCAGAGTCTCCTTTAAGGATACGGTGGGATCGGCAGCACCGGTCACACGCATAGCCTGATATACATAACCTCTGCCTGACAGCGGGTCACGAATTGCTCCACCGAGGCAGGTAGCCGCACCACCGAAGGGTTCAATCTCTGTCGGATGGTTGTGGGTCTCGTTCTTAAAGAATACAAGCCATTCCTCGGTCTTTCCATCGATCTCTACAGGAACGATGATCGAGCAGGCATTAATTTCATCGGACTCTTCCATATCCTGAAGTTTACCGTCAGCCTTCAGCTTTTTCATCGCCAAAAGAGCAACATCCATCAGAGAGACATACTTATCCTTTCGTCCCTGATAAAGCTTTCCGCGTTCCTTCAGATAGCTTTCATAGGCTTCTCGGATCGGTTTTGCATAATGCCCCTCTTCTATCTCAATCTCAGTCAATTCTGTCAGAAAGGTAGTATGACGACAATGATCAGACCAGTAAGTATCCAGGACTCTGATCTCTGTCATGGACGGCTCACGCTGCTCCTCCGAGTGATAATAATTCTGTATATACTGAAAATCCTGAAACGTCATAGCCAGATTCAAAGACGAATATAAAGCTGCCAGCTCCTGCTCAGGCATTGTTCGGAATCCCGTTAAAATTAAGACATCCTCCGGCTCCTCAAATTCTGTGACTAAAGTCTTCGGCTTCACTTCCTCCGCTTCTCTGGAATCCACCGGATTGATACAGTAACCCTTGATGCGTTCCAATTCGTCTTCCGTTATGGCCCCGGACAGGATATAGGTGGTGGCGGAACGGATCACGGGCTCTTCCTTCTCGTTCAGCAGCTTTACGCACTGTACTGCAGAATCTGCACGCATGTCGAACTGCCCGGGGAGATATTCCACAGTAAAAACCCGATCCATACTGCCCGCTTCGAATTTCTCTTCATATAAATAATCCAACGGCGGCTCGGAAAAGACGGTTCCCAAAGCCTTTCGATAGGTTTGCTCACTCAGATTCTCTATATCATAGCGGATTAATACCCGTACCGCTTCTAATCCCTTCATGCCGAGATAACTACGCAGCTCTGATTTCAGTTCCTTCGCTCTGACAGCATACGGTACCTTCTTTTCCACATAGATTCTTTTTACGTCCTTCATCCGATAAACTCCCTTTCCATAAGGAGGTCCAAGCCCCATATTTACGTATTTTTCTTCCTATCTGTCTTCTATCCGGTTAATCATCACTTGCATTATAGCATAACATGTCTTATAATCAAAATTAATATATGTTAATCTTTTTATTAGACCTGCTAATAGATATTATCGATTAATTTTGATATAACATCGGAGAATTATTGAGGAATTGTGTACGTATAGAACACGCAATCATGGAGGTACTTATGGATATCAATTATGAACTGTATAAGGTCTTTTATCATGTGGCAAAAAGTCTCAGCTTCAGTGATGCGGCCGATACCCTGTTCATCTCCCAGTCAGCTGTGAGCCAGTCAATCAAAACCTTGGAAAAGCGTCTGAATCAGACTCTTTTCATCCGCAGTACGAAGCGAGTGGCTCTGACTAAGGAGGGTGAGCTATTATTAAAGCATATCGAGCCCGCCATTAACTTGATCAGCCGAGGGGAGAATCAATTATGCGCCGATCCCCAGAGCGGTGTACAATTAAGGATTGGTGCCAGCGATACGATCTGCCGCTATTATTTGGTTCCTTATCTAAATCATTTTCACAAGAAATATCCGAATATCCATATCAAGGTGACAAATGCCACCTCTATGCAGTGTGCGAAGCTTTTGGAGCGGAACGATGTCGATGTGATCGTGACCAACTCACCCAACTCTGCCCTGAATAATCTGATGCAGATCCTGCCGGTGAAGGAATTCCGGGATATCTTTATCGCCAATCAGGAGGCTTTCCCGCTTCAGGATCATCCGATCACCCTTCGAGAGCTTCAGCAGTATCCGATTCTGATGTTGGATAAACGCTCCACCACCAGTATGTTTCTTCATAATCTGTTCCTGGAGAATTCTCTGGATCTTGTTCCGGCAATCGAGCTCAGCAGCAATGATCTTCTGATCGATCTGGCAAAGATCGGCCTCGGCATCGCATTTATCCCCGATTTCTGCGTCAAGGAACTGGAAGATCTTACAGTTATCAATATAGATAAGGATTTCCCCTCAAGAATGCTGGTAGCAGCTTATAATACCGACATTCCACTGTCAGATGCAGCGAAGTTCTTCATCGACAGCCTGACAGACGATTACAATAAATAATAGAGCTAGATCAATAGCTGTGTTAAATCATAGTAATAACGAAAGTATGGTAAAAATAAAAGGGCCTGGAATCAGATAATTATTTTGTGTAAGCCATAAAGAAATCCTCCTGAATTAATGTTAAATATACATTAATTCAGGAGGATTATTTTATGGCTTTACGCGATTACGGTATGTAATGATGATGACAACCAACATCTCAGCAATTAAAAAGCAGATATTCAACACCAGCGGTAACATTCTGTTGTGCTGTGATAGCTGCCCGGCTGTCGCTCCTATGGGAATACTGATCAATAGAATCATAGCTGTTATCAGACTATTCACACGAGCTCTCTCCTTACTGGGAATCGCTACTGACATAATTGTTTCACATAACGGGCCCAGTACAGCCAATGCAGCTGCCTCACAAATAGCTGAGAAAAAAACAACTGCCAGTGCTGCTTTTGCAAAGGGTAAGCAAAGGATCAGAAGACTCAGTCCGGTCAAATGCGTGCCAAGTGCCATGAGAAGCGGTTTCCTGACAGAATGCATATTGATACGGGAAGTAATGAATAAATAAACTGCTATTGTGGTAATAGCTTTCATGAACGGGAACACAGCAATCATTGACACACTCACATCATAGGAATTTGTGACAAATAGTGGCCAAAAGGTAGCCTGCGTTATATTAAAGCAAGTAATCAAGGTCATAAGTATAACGTACAGTAGCAGTCGGGTATGCCGAATTGCTTTGACGAACTCGCTCCATCCGCCAAATGTTAAGCCTAATAATGATCTATCCTTACATTCTTCCAATCTCTGTTTGCCAATCTCACTCTCACTCGCCAGCCGGTATTGTAATAGGAACTTAACTGACATTAATACAAGTGAGATCAGGTAAATAATCCTCATCGATGGCACAAGAGTAAAACGGTCAATACAAAGCCCTACCAGTGGCGAGATAAATCCTGCCAGCAAACCAAATAAATTTAAAATTGTATATATATTGACTAACTTATCCGTGTCGCCGTTCTCAATGATCATACAGCTGAAGCTGTTACCGGTGATACGCCATAATCCGTTCAAGGCTATTGCCAATATGAAATACCAATAGCCCTGCGCACCTGCCCATAGCATACAGGGAATGGACCAGCTGATCAGTCCGAAGATTAGCATAGTCTTTCGCCTGCCGTATTTATCGACAATCGCTCCTGAAAATAATGCGGCTAAAAACTGTAAGGTAAGCCCCACACTCGATACAATACCAATTTCTGCATCCTGCAATCCTAAGGCAGCCATATAGATGGATGCAAAAGGAATGAAAAGATTATTTGGTACAGCCCAAAGGGGCTCGGTAATGACACAAGCTCGTTGATTTCCTTTCAGCGTTCGTAAGGTCCGCCATAAAGGATGCTTCATTTTCATAGTTTAATCTCCTATCCGTTTTAGTGAACATCAACTCCTTTCTGTTCTTGTTCAGACGTGACCTCTATGAAGCTATAAGTAATTTTAATCATATGATAGTTTCTCCTTTCTAAATCACAAATTGAGGAAGCTAATAAAATACGATACATCCTGATTCCAAGCCTCCTTCAAGAATAAAATTCATTCTTCAATAGGTCTCAAATTGATGCTTCGCCGTAGTCAGCTCCAGTGTCTGGGTCTCCCCGTCATCGATTTGAATCGTAACCTTTATCACGTCATCCTCAGGTGGTCTCGCTCCGCCGCTTCCTCCTCCTGTCAGTTTAAATACCTTAGAATTGATGTGTTCTCCTTCCCCATATTGTGTCTCCTCACTTCCGCCTGCAAAAGCACCCTGATAAGAAATCTTAACATGTCTGACCGGCTTCAAATCCTGTAATTTACCCTTATAGGCCACAATCAATGCATGCTTTCCCTGACTATCCACATCCAGACTCCCTTTCTCATTCGTAAAAAAGGTGATGGAGCCTTCTACTTTATATTCCGCTTCCCATAGATCATTCTCATCTCGGAAGGTATAGCTATACTTCGTCTCATCTTTATCCTTATTACAACCGGTAAGCATCAACATACTGATGATACAGATACAGCTTAGGGCAATGAACCTCTTCATATATCCTCCCAATCCTGCGCAGGTGCAATACGCATGCTACTAATCCCTGTTATCATACTAATTATATACCAATTCCTGTCAGAATACCATCCTTACTTGCGCCGTATACTCCTATGTTTATCTATGCAGGTGGTCTTTCCTTTCATAAACTGCGGTATACTTTTTAATTCATCGGACACAATTTCCTATTGATCAGAAAAAGCCCCGTCCCGGACTCACTGAATGTTCAGAGCTTCCGATACAGAGCTTCCCTTTATAGATAACTCGTTCATCCCTATATGGGTGGGTTATTTGCTTAATTCCTTGATCCTGTTCTGGATGATGGCATTATAATTGAGTACCTGTCTCTCATATTCCTCATTCATAAATTTGGAGGTAATGAGAAAATCCGCAGTTGCTTTATTATTCGCTACCGGAATATCGTAAACCGCACAGATACGAAGTAGCGCCTTCACATCGGGATCATGGGGCTGGGACTCCAACGGATCCCAGAAGAAGATCACGAAATCAATATTACCCTCCACAATCCTTGATCCGATCTGCTGATCTCCGCCGAGGGGTCCGCTGTTATATGCTTTTACCGGCAGCTCTGTCTTATCTGCAATCATCCTGGCTGTTGTACCGGTACCGCACAGAAAGTGATTTTTCAATATTCCCTTATTTGCCTCAACCCACTCCACCAGCTCCTTCTTCTTGCTGTCGTGTGCAATCAGAGCAATATGCTTTTGTTTTTCAATCGTAAAATTAATATATTCATCCTGGAGCATTTCATTTACCTCTCTTCCAACCTTGTTTCGCTTTTCTGTCTTTACTATTATCATAGCCGAAAATACAGGTTGTTGCAAGCAGTATTATGTTAATTCTTAGTAAGAATGATCACTTATATAATCTCCTGCTTCAAAGCATCGATGATATTCTCCTTCCTCACCTTGGAGCTCGAATAAAGCATCGCTGAGCCGACAATGACAAAGACAGCAACCACTACTGTAAGGATACTCTTAATCGGAACGATAAAAGGAAAACGGAAACTGATCATCAACGCCTGATGGGTCAGATTCATTACACCGATACTGATGGGCAGTCCATAGCAGAGGGCCTTGATTCCATAAAAGACACTTTCAAAATTCAGCATTTTATTAAAACCCTTCGGTGTGATCCCTACGGATTTCAGCATCGCAAATTCTCTCTTTCGAAGCGCGATACTTGTCGATATGGTATTAATGATATTTGCTACGCAGATGGCTGTAATCAGAATCAGGAAGGCATAGGTGAATACATTCATCATAAGCACCAGTTGATTCTCGCTCTGACGGAAAGCATAGAGATTCCTGATATACATCTTCTCCACACCTACGTTATTCTGGACTGCTTCCAGCTCCTCCTGCAGTGCCTCCGGCCGGTCGCTGTTATAGAATACATAGGTACTGATCAGGGGAGATGTCACCTTATCCTTATCTATCATCAGAGCATCCGCCACCTGTCTGGAAATTACGATATTGACACCAGCTTCCTTTCCGGTGGAATGAACGCCCATCGGAAGCTTATCTGTAAGAGCAGCAATGGCTACACTGCCTAAATCGTCGGTATTCTCGGTACCGCCATCTCCAAGGGTCAGATCAAGGCTGCTTCCCATCTTCGCCCTTAAGGCCTTCGTCTTCACATATTTATCCGTCGTCTCATCTTTAAAGGTAATCCCATCAATCACAACAGCCGAGGGATGCTCTGTATCGATTAGACTCGCATAGTTTATCCCTGTCTCAGTAGCATAGGTTTGTAATGCCACATCCTCTAATATATTGATATAGACAGTATAGGGATACTTCCCATTCTTACTGAATTCGCTGCTATTCTCCTTCAGGAAATCTGCAATCTCAGGCTCACCGATCCAGGTAACAGCATTCAGTCTGTCCACTCTGGAATAATCTGAAATATGATCAAGTGCTGTGATCTGTTCGACGATCTCCTCTTTCTCACTGACTGTTCCGGCACTCACAATTGTATACACATCGAAATTAATGCCGTCCTGAGTCATGATCATAGATTTCTTAATGCTGTCTGTAAAATCCGTCACCACTAGAAACAACATCATGCTGATAATCAGAGAAAATACTGTGGCCTGATACCTTTTTCGATTTCTTTTTAAGTTCTTCAGTCCCAGATCTCCCTCTATTCCGAATAATCTCCGGGTCAGCTTCCAGGTATGAACCTGCTTTTGTTTAATCTTAATGTCCGAGGATTGTCGAATCGCATCGATGGCCGAAATATTAGAGGCACGCCTGGCAGGAATATAGGTAGAAATCAAGATGGTTAATCCCGTCACCAGTACCGCGATCAGAATTGTTACAGGATATACCCGTAACTGAAGTCCTACCCCTACATTCATAGCATTTTTTACGATGGGATTAATGCAGAGATACGTAATTCCCAGACCGAGATAGCCCGCTGCTATGCCCAGGGGAATACTGATTGCCCCTATGACTGCCCCCTCAAAAAACACGGAATTTCTCTTCTGCTTCTTCGTAGCTCCGACACTGGACAGCATCCCGAGATATCTTGAGCGCTCCGATACAGAGATCGCGAAGGCATTATAAATCAGGGATATGGAACCAATCATGATAATTCCGATGATAATACCGGACAGAATAAAAAGCATACTTCTCACCCTATCATCCTGAACAACTCCGTAATACCTAAGAAGTTCATTGTTAAACGCAATCGTACTGTCCGGCAATACCTTTTGCGCATGGTCAAACAGACTGTTTGTAACCTTTTTAAAGATCACCGATGCGTCAAAAGAACCATCTGTGGCCGCAGTGTTTTCATCCATATAGGACAGTGCTGTATAACCGGGTGCCCAGCTATATTCCCATTCCGGAGTCATTATAAAACCGACTATGGTATACTCTCTCTTCCCATCTTCCGTCAACTGCTCTGAAAGCTTACCATCCTCCCACATAAGGGAGCTATTCTGCATTAATTCCTGCTGCTCCTGACCTTCAAGGGCGCCCTGTCTTTTTCCCAGTGTCAAGGTTATCCGATCACCGAGCTTATAGTTTACCTTCGCGTTGTTCACCACAGCATCCGTAACTACCAGCTCATCGGGTTTTTCGGGAAGTCTTCCTTGCGTCAACTTAATTGGAAAATTCTCGTAGCCCTCCCGGCTGAATTCCGTCAGATATAGATAGGGTTTATTCCTGTTTTTGCTTCCGGTCAGAAGACTGTAGCCCAGCTCCCGACTTAATATAATGGATTGAATCTCATTATCTTTCTGAAGCTTCTGCAACTGACCTTCATCAATGCCGATATATTTTGCATGCCATTCCCCGCTTTTTGCTATCTCACCCCTCTGCATCAGATCCACGAAGGATAGTGCCAGAACTGCGACAGCTGTAATCATTGCTGCAGAGATAACCGTTCCAAGAATTGTGACAAGGGTACGCTTCTTATTCAGCTTCAGCTGCCGCAGCGTTAATTGATTGACGATGTTCACGGACGGATCACCTCATTCCTGGTGATATGACCGTCCTCAATTGCTATAATCCGGTCTGCCTGGAGGGCAATCCTCTCATCATGGGTAATCACCAGCAGCGTCTGCTGATAAGTCTTATTGAACATCTTTAACAGCTCAATGATTTCACTGCTGTTCTTGCTGTCCAGGTTGCCGGTCGGTTCATCTGCCAACATGATTGCAGGATTATTAATCAGTGCCCTTCCGATTGATACCCTCTGCTGCTGACCGCCGGATAGTTGATTCGGCAGATGCTTCAGACGATTCTCCAGATTCAGTGTCTTTACAATACCGGTAAATTGCTTCTGATCAATCTTCTGTTCATCCAGAAGCAAAGGAAGCGTAATATTCTCCTCTACCGTAAGTACAGGAATTAGATTATAGAACTGATAGACAAGTCCGATCTGTCGACGTCGAAATATGGCCAGCTGAGTCTCGTTCAGACTGTAAATATCCGCGGAATCAACAAATACCTTACCCGAGGTTGGGCGGTCCACTCCACCCAACAGATGTAGAAGTGTGGATTTTCCCGATCCCGACGGACCGATGATCGCTACAAATTCTCCTTTGTTAATCGTAAAATTAATATCATCAATGGCCTTTACGGCCGTTTCCCCTGTCCCATATTGTTTTGACAGATGCTCCACTCTTAATATTTCCATGACAGACCTCCTGCTATAGTTGGCTTTCCTAGCCATACTATAAATTTAACCTGTTCATATTACTTTCCCATGACTGTAATATTACAGTTTTGTCACAATCCTAGGAGACCTGCCGATAGAACTTAATACTAAACCTAGTTCCTTCCCCCTTTTTACTGGTTACGCTGATGTCCCCGTTCTGCCCGGCAATAATGCTCTGAGCCATCGCCAGGCCGATTCCCACGCTGTCAGGAGAGGCATTCTTACCTTTATAGAACCGTTGGAATAAGAATGGCAGATCCTCCTTATCAATCCCGCTGCCATTGTCAGCGATGACAACCTCCGTATAGATCGGATTCTGTGTATAGCGTATTGTAATCGTGCCCCCTACTCCAGTGTGCTCGATGCAATTCTTAAGGATATTAATGAGAGCTTCGCAGGTCCACTCTGCATCACCGAGAAATTCCGTCTGTTCCTCACCCTCCAGAACCAGGGTCTGCTCCTTCAGCTCCATCGGGATGAGCAACGGTCTGGTCACTCTTTGGAAAAGCTCCCTCACCGCAACCCTCTCCTTCTTAAATATGACGGTACCGGCATCCAGCTTTGCCAGCTTTAGTAAGGCTGACAGCAGCCATTCCATTCTGGTTAGCTGAGCCTCTAAGTTCTTGGAGAAGGTCCTTCTTTTCTCCGTATCCAGCTTCTCATCCTGTAATAGCTCCGCCATTACTGACATAGAGGTCAGCGGTGTCTTCAGCTGATGAGAAATATCCGATATGGCATCGGCCATCTGCTTTTTTTCATCCTGTAACAACTGCGCCTGCCTGGACAGGATTAAAGTCACCTTATAGATTTCATTCTTAAGAATGCTTAGCTCCCCTTCCCGATTATCCCGAATATCCAGCGTATAATCTCCTCCATAGATTTTCCGAAGATAACCCGTCAGGCGTTCGATATCCCGATATCTGCTGCGGGTAAAGAAAACCACCGTTAATAAGAGCATCAGACCTGTGGCTGCCATAATCAGTCCTGCTGCAGGGTTGAGAAAGAAAACCACGGCACTTCCGATTAACGTAAATACAAGCAAAAACAGCAGCATCCATCGGAATTCTCTGTTACGAAGCATATTAACCTCCATTCCTACAAAAACCTATGAATGTATACGTCAGCATACACCAGTGAATTGCAAACAAATTAGTGTGAAAAATTATGATTCTTCACACTAGTCTCCTACCTTATAGCCCAGACCACGGACGGTCCTGATTACAGTGGGATTCTGCGGTTCCTCCTCCAGCTTGTCCCTCAGTCTTTTGATGTATACCGTCAGAGTATTGTCATTGACAAAATCCCCTGCCACATCCCAGATTCCTTCCAG
The DNA here is from genome assembly GCA_023414985.1 of Bacillota bacterium. Lineage (GTDB taxonomy): Bacteria > Bacillota > Clostridia > Lachnospirales > Lachnospiraceae > Mobilitalea. The sequence continues at coordinate 11,131 of JAEZLY010000024.1, forward strand.
AAGCTGATTACGGGACAGCACCCGACCCTCATTCTGTGCGAAAGTTAATAAGAGTCTATATTCTAAGGCCGTCAGAAGAACTTCCTGTCCGTTTTTGTATACCTTTGCATCCAGTGTATTGATTCTGATATGTTCAAGCTCTATGATATGCTGGGTGGAGCTACCCTTCTGGTATCTTCGGAGTACCGTCTTAATTCTGGCCAACAGCTCCCTCACCCGGAAAGGCTTCGTGATATAATCATCTGCTCCCAGTTCTAATCCCATGACTACATTCACTTCTTCATCGCAGGCAGTCAGTATGATTGCCGGGGTATCCCATCGTTCTCTCGCCAGTCTGCACAATTCATAGCCGCTGCCATCCGGCAAGGTCAAATCCAGTAGGCATAGATCAAAGGAATGCTCAACAAGTGCAAGTTTACCTGACGCTATGTCAGTGCACAATATTACTGAATACCCCTCCTGCTGAAGAGAATATTCCAATCCCTGCGCTATCGTCTTATCATCCTCTACAATAAGAATTTTCATCCCTTACTCCATTTCATAGGTACCTTTTTATAGATATAAATCATTACCACAATTATACAGCAAAAAAAGACTGCTGCAAATCATAACTTACATCTTTCTGAAGGGTCTCTCCAACGAAATGGTAATATTCTATGATTTGCAGCAGTCTTTTTTTTACTCCCACGAATATTGGGTAATTAACTTTTTATTGCTACGGAAAGCTTATGTAGTCTAACCGACTATTTCAGCAGCTTATTCAGCTCATCCGCAACGAATTGTACCTGGGTACCTACAACAACCTGAACGCTGGTCTTGCTGGGACGGATAACACCTGCAACACCTGCTGCTTTGATTTTCTTCTCATCAACAGCGGTATAGTCCTTGATTTCAAGACGAAGTCTGGTGATACAGTTATCGCAGCTAACAACATTTGCCTTGCCGCCAAGACCTTCCAGAACCAACTTAGCTACAGCAGTAAAATCATTATTCATGAGAACTGCCTTCATATCATCATCATTGTCTTCGTCATCCTCACGGCCTACGGTCTTGAAGTTGAAGACAGAGATCAGTACACGGAATACTACATAATAAATCACAAAGAATACAAGACCAACCGGAATGATCAACCAGGGATTCTGTGCCATAGGCGCCTTCAAGCTTAAGATAAAGTCAAATAAACCGGCGCTGAAGTTAAAACCTACTCTGATCGGAAGCAGTGCCACGATAAAGCAGGAGATACCTGTTAACAATGCATGAACCAGATATAATGCGGGAGCCAGGAACATGAAGGAGAATTCCAAGGGCTCAGTTACACCTGTTAAGAAGGAGCAGATCGCTGCTGACATTAATAAGCCGGCTGCAATCTTCTTTCTCTTGGTTTTCGCGGTATGATACATTGCAAGAGCTGCACCGGGAAGACCGAACATCATTACCGGGAAGAAGCCGGACATATACATACCGGTCTCACCCATGGTACCCTTACCGGACCAGAAATTACCCAGGTCATTGATTCCTGCTAAGTCAAACCAGAATACATTGTTCAATGCGTGGTGAAGACCGGTAGGAATTAAGAGACGGTTAGCGAAACCATAAATACCTGCACCAACTGCTCCGGTACTAACGATAGCCTTACCAAATCCAACCAGTGCGCCATACAGGAACGGCCATACGAAGTAAAGAATAACACTTACTACAATCGTAACACCTGCAGTAACGATAGCTACGCAGCGCTTGCCGCTGAAGAATGATAATGCATCGGGAAGCTTTGTGTTCTTGAAACGGTTATAACAGGTTGCACCGATTAAACCGGCAATAATACCGACAAATACATTTTCAATCTTACCGAAGGCCATATTTGCGTCTGCTCCGGTATACATCGCAACCGAACTGCTGGATAACAAGGTGGTGAACATCAGCCAGGATACCAAACCTGCAATCGCTGAGGTTCCGTCGTGGTCATCTGCCATACCGACAGATACACCGATGGCAAAAAGAATTGCCATGTGGTTAAGGATTGCACCGCCTGCTGTAATCAGGAACGCTGCAATTACATTGTTGGCACCCCAACCGCTCGGGTCGATCATGTAACCGATACCCATCATAATACCGGCAACCGG
>JAEZLY010000087.1 GCA_023414985.1 Bacillota bacterium
CTGCTGATGTTCAGCATACCCATGGAAAATTCCCACATTCCGCATGCCATGGCTATCACGAAGAAGGTAGTATTCGTTATATTCTTCTTTTCTTTAGAAAAAATGTAAATTCCTACATTGATGATGATAACTCCCAATACAATGATGATAAATGTTACTGCTACTGAAAACGGCCTGTTAATGATTGCGTTCTCCATGAAAGACCTCCATTGGCAAGCTTCTATTGCTTTTATTATACAAGCAGTAACGATAAAATCCAACAAAAATTCTCAAGAAATGCAAAAAAAGCAATCCCGAAAAGACCGGATATAGTCATTTTGGGATTGCTAAAGTTGAAGTAATACACTCCTCTGGAATTGATCCTGCCTTATCGTCAGATATTACGGTGCATATCCAGAATTTTTTGCATCAGGGATGGAGCAAAATTCATTAACACGATACCAAGTAAGACCAATCCTGCCATCAATACTATTAATACGATGATTTTCCTTTTATTCATTGCGTCTTCCTCCCCATCTTAGCAATACAAAGTACTATTCCTATCAACACCAGGACTCCGGGTCCCATGATATGCGGAAACAGTATTCCTTGTATCAGAAATATACCAAGAAGTATACACCCTGCAAGCATTAAAACTATTCCTATCATTCTTTTTAGCATTTTATCTCTCCCTTTTTATTTGGACTATATTCCTATTCATACGTCAATACTTCACGGATTGTAAGTCTTGTTGCTTTCCTCGCCGGATAAAAGCTTGCAGCAACAGAAATGATAATAACAATTGCCAGCCAGAGGAACGGAGCACCGATCGGGTAATCAATAACCATAATTCGAGGAAAAATAAATCGCCCGCTATTACGTGCAATATAATCTGTCAAGGGTATTGATAACAATCCGCCAAGCAGCCAGCTTAGTAGCCCAATCACAATGCCTTCTATGATGATGCTCTGCAATATATTTCTGGATGTTGCACCGATTGACCGCATGATTCCGATTTCTCTTGTGCGTTCCATCACATTAATACTCATTGCAGAGGCAAGCCCCAAGGCACCTATGACAGCCACCATAACCGACATTACCATAAGCAGCGACAGTATGAGAACCACATGGTTGACCATGATCTGCCTTGATACTGTCAGTGGCTGTATGACAAATAGATTGATATTGTCCTGTTCCAGTTTTTTCTCTATCTCTTGTGTTACAACCTTCTGAAGTGTTTTATCATGCCCTTCTACCAATACCCTGGCACACATCGCATTACCCTTTTGTTCCGTTGTTTCGGCAAAATAATCATAATTGGTATATGCCGCGGATTGAACTCCAATCTTATCCATGATCCCAATTACGTGCCAGATACTATCCTTACCTGACAAGCTGAGGGTAAGGTCATCTCCAACGTTGATCGGTGTTCCCAGCTTTTTGGCATTATCCACGAATTCAGTATCCAGTACGATTGCATTGGTATCATTTTTACTCAGCCAACGACCTTCGACGACTGGCGGGTGGATCATAATAGTATCATTCTTGGGTGCGAAAACTGCATAAGCAGGTCCGTAAGTCCCGTCACTGTATTTCGGAAATGCAGTAGACATAGCATACCCCAACGCCTCTACCTTTGTTACTCCCTTGATCGTGCGTATCTTGTCCTCAATGGTATCTGCCGGATATTGCTTTGCAAAACGGATATCTATATCATAATTTATACTGGCAAAAGATTGATCAATCGTCTGATTCCACGACGCGGAAGCTCCTAGGGAAGCAATAAAGGATGCGCCTCCGATTGACAGCATGATGAGGGATAGCAGCAGACGTCCTCTTCTTCGAAAGGTATTCCGTAATGAAAACATAATAGGGCGAGGAAGTCCCCGCAGTTTCTCCAGAATCTGATCAAGGCGGCCGGTTCCAAAATTCTTCTCATTCAACCCATAATCACGGATTGCTTCCCTGACAGTAATTCTGCTTCCTCGAATTGTAGGATAAAGAGTCGTGAGGACCGGTACCAGTATTCCAAGCGCGATCTGGAGAAGGAATGCCCAGACAGAAACACTTTCATTGGTGACATTGAAATTGAGCATATCCAATGTGGAGATTGCAAAGGACTTTCCTACAATAACGCCTAACGAAATTCCGATCAGTAAAGCAATCCCTGACATAATAAACACCATTCCGGTATACATGCCCATAATCTGATGCGTGTCGGCTCCTAACGTCTTCATAACCCCGATTTGCCTGATTTGCTGTGACAGCAGCGAGGTAATCAGTAAGGCTGTAATAAAACTGCTTAACATCAGACACAGCAGACCGAAGATTATTAATATGAAAAGAATACTATTAATCTTATCTGTCTGTTGGTATTTTCCCGGGATTGGTACCTCGATCCGTTTCACGGTATATCCATTTTGCTTGAGGGAAGCGCTAAGCTTAGTGGCTACCTCTCTTATGTGCGCCCTGTCCCGCTTGTTATCGCTAACGACGATACGCAGCCCCTGCTCCGGTGCTGTTCCCCCAAGCCACTTTAGGGTCTGGGAAGTAATATAGCCGTTTGCCGTATCATTTACCCAGGCAGGGTCGGGACTTGGATCAAAAACTGTACCTGCAACAGCAATCTCATGTATCTCAGCATTCACCAAACGCATGGTGATGGATTTTCCTATCTCCGCCTGCAGCACCGGCATGGAAGAACGTTCAAGGAGTATCTGCTGATCGGTGGGCGGCCAGCTTCCTTCGGAGGGGAAGAATTTATTGATCCTCATACTGTCAAAATCATCCACCACGAATAGCAATAGAATCTTCCATTGATTTGGCCCGACTTCAACCCTGCTACGTACTGGGTAACGAGCAGGCTCGACGTCGGCTATTCCTGGAAAAGCTCTTGCTTTATCCAATGTACTGCCATCAATTTTATCCATCCACAATGTTGCGGATGGTGGGTTGGTGGATTGATAATTGACCCTAATCTCTCTGGTAAGGATACTATAGGCATCCGTAACAAATCCAACCCCGAATATCCCTATAGCAATTGCTAGAACCACCAATATAGTACGCGGAAGATTTAGCCAAAGATCGCGTAATATTTTATGCAAACGCGGGTTTCGCATCCGTCTCTTCCTCCTTTTGTACTGCTGATGTGTCAGAGATAATCGATCCGTCTCCCAACATGATTGTTCTTGTAAAATACCGGCTTAAATCACGTTCATGGGTCACCATGATAATGGTCTTCCCCTCTTGTACCAGCCCAGAGAATAGGCGTATTACAGCATCCGAAGTCTGTGAATCCAAGTTACCTGTTGGTTCATCGGCAACCAGAATCGGCGGATTGTTAGCAAGTGCCCGTGCTATCGCAGCTCTTTGCTGCTGCCCTCCGGATAAGTCAGACGGCAGCTTATCGGCCTGCTCGGGGATACCTACCTTAGACAGTAGGGACATGGCTCGTTCCCGTCTCTCACGGGCCGGATAGGTTTTGCAGAAATCCATCGGCAGCATGATATTTTCTACGACAGTCAGCGTGGGAAGTAATTGAAAAAACTGAAAAATAACCCCGATATCCTTCCCTCTCCATAGGGAAAGCTGCTCCTGCTTCAGAGAATGAACGGCAGTACCTGCGACAACGATTTCTCCTGAAGATGGCGTGTCAATCCCCGTAATCATATTTATCAGTGTGGATTTACCACTGCCGGATTTACCGACAACCGCCACAAATTCTCCCTGTTGAACCTTAAGACTGATATTATTCAGGGCGGTAAAGGAGCCGGATGGAATTTCAAACTTTTTAGATACGCGATTCAGTGAAACCAGCGAATCCTTCAGAAATCGTTCTTTCTTGTCATTAACCTTACCTACATTTTGGTGATTCATATTCACCTGCCTCCTAGTTTCAAAAAATTATATTGAACATTGTGTTCATTTGTGATTATAATGTTTATAAATCAATCATTCAATCACCAATCAAACTCTGATTATTCAATAAGATACAAACCGATATTAATTGTTCATAAAAGGAGAAAACAGTATGGAAAAAGCTGATGACAGACGGGTACTACGCACCCGGAAAATGCTATCCGACGCATTAATAGAACTCATGGTAGAAAAGGGTTACGATGCAATCACAATACAGGACATCATTGACCGCGCCAATATCGGTCGTTCAACCTACTATCTACATTTCTACGATAAGGAACAGCTTCTGCTGTATAATATTGATCAGCTGCGAGAATATCTAAAGCAGATAAATATTATTCATTCCCCATTTGAAACACAGGAAGCATTCCAATTTAACTTCAGTATGAACATGCTGCAGCATGCTCAGAGCCATAAAACGCTATATACTGCGATTGTTATAAAAAAGGGAGGGACAACAGTGATAAATCACATGCGACTTATGATTTCCGATCTGATCCGGGATGATATTACCGTATTGATGCCTTATTCTGATCTACCTCTTCCTAAGGAGACAATGATTGACTTTGTAGCAAATACTTTTTTGACGTTACTAACCTGGTGGATGGATCAGAATATGCCCTGTTCTGCAGAGGATGTGAACCGTATCTTTCACAAGCTTACGCTCTCGGGCCTGAATTCACTTCATACTAAATAAAAAATATCCCCAATACAATCGAAGACGTTCTCTTTTACTGCATTTGCAAGAAGCATCTTTTATGATGTATTGGGGAATCATTTAAATATCATCTGCATTTATTAATATGACACACTTAGCTTACTCTTCAGCTAGAAGTTCCACATACCCTTCCGTTCCATTCACCCTGATTTTTTGCCCATCTTTTATTAAAGCTGTGGCATGCTCTACTCCAACTACAGCAGGTAATCCATATTCACGTGCGATTACGGCTCCATGGGTCATCAAGCCGCCGACCTCGGTAACGAGGCCCTGAATGGCTACAAACAAAGGGGTCCAGCTGGGATCCGTATAAGCGGTAACTAAAATATCCCCCTCTTCCAACGTAGCCTCCTCCATATTCAGGATCACACGTGCCCTTCCCTCGACAACACCCGAGGAGACAGGCAGACCAGCCATCGCTTCAGCCGGTAGATTTTCACGGTGGTACTTCCCTGTTATGATCTCGCCTTCAGAAGTGATCACACGTGGAGGAGTCAGTTTTTCATATAATTTGTGGTCCCCTATCCGTTTTTCTACGATCAGGTAATCCAATTTTTTTGTACGTACTACTTCGCGAAGCTCATCAAAGGTAAGGTAAAAAATATCTTCTTGCTCGTGAACAATCTTCTCTTGCACCAGCTGCTCCGCTTCTTTCAATAAAGCCTGCTTATAGATAAAGTAGCGGCTGATCATGCCGTATTTCGGATATTCACGGTAACCGATAAAGTTCCGAATCAGATCTATCCTTCGTTTTGTCTCTTTGACTTTCCCTTCCCCGTCAGGGAATTGCATTAATTGCTCCAATAGCCATTTCTCTTTTTCCAGGGCTTCCTGCCGCCCTTGTTCAAATTTCTGATTTCCGGCACCGGGTGCAAAGTTTTTAATATTGGTGAGAAGCATTGGAACAAGTGTGATTGGCATTTCACTAAAGCGGGGTCTGGTAATATCAATTTCTCCGCTACATCGCATTCCATATTTGTCTAGGTAAGACATGATTGCAGCTCCGGTTTCCTGCCCGCCCTTAAGCTTTACCAGTTCCTCTAGAAAGTTATCCGCTTTTACCTGCTGCAAATACTCAAGCACTTCCGGGTATGGACGGATCAGATCTGCCACATCCATCAGCGCCAGGCCCATTTCCGATGTAATATTATTGGGTACAGATTGTGACAGTGTATCTGCAGCGTTCTTTTCACCCAACCACTCATCCATTTTTTTATTCACCCATAGTGATGCATCGATCGCAGCCATAAACACAGCTGTACTTTGTGGGTCAAATAAAATTCTTCTTAATTCCCCGATATCTTCCTTGATAAAATCAAATAATTCTAGTCCTGATTTAGTTTGTATTTTTTGTTTACATTCTTCTATAGAGGCTTGACTCTTTTGAATCAATTCAGAAACAATGGACGGATTATTTTCGATTTGTGCCTCGGAATTGGTGGGAGGTGTACTGTGTTTACTCTTAGGATCATTCATATCCTCCTTATCAACCGGAGTACATTCTATAAAATCCTGTTCTATTACGGTCATCAGAGCATCTTTCATAAGTGGATCGTGCTGTCCCATATTATTCAGCAACATTTCTCTGCTATCCTGGGAAGCCAGCATTTGTGCTACATCAACAAACAGCCTGCCACCCGCTTTCACCCTGTGACCATAAGAGATCAACTCCATGAATGACATGCCCAAGGGTTTTAACGGATCTGTCATCATCTGCTGATGGCCGACAGATAGATAGACATGTTTTCCCTCATCCTTTGCTTCCGGGACAGGATATAACGTGGTAATCGGCCTGCTCTGGACTATATAGAATTGATAGTCAGCCAGACACCATTCGATATCCTGGGGACAACCGAACTGTTCCTCTATTCTTCTGCCGATGATTTCAAGCTGTGAGAGCTGTTCCTCCGTAAGCACCTGCTTATTCCGGCGCTCTGTTTCCACTTCCTGTTCTTTGGTACCTCCGTCTTGTAAGGCATAGATTTCCAGCCCCTTTGTGGCTATCTGTTTCCGGATAAGCTTACCGTCCCGTATTTTATAATGATCCGCATTGACCAATCCGGAGACCATGGCTTCTCCAAGACCAAAGCCGGCATCCACGGATAATACCTTACGATTGCCACTGACTGGATCGGCAGTAAATAGAGTACCCGCTGCCTGAGGAAATATCATTTTCTGAATAACTACCGCAATCAGTACTTTTCGATGATCAAATCCATTCTGTATCCGGTAGGTTACTGCCCGCTCGGTAAAAAGAGATGCGAAACACTTCGTGATATGCTTCAATATTGATTCTATCCCAATGATATTCAGATACGTATCCTGCTGTCCTGCAAAGGAGGCGGTCGGTAAATCTTCCGCCGTAGCACTGGATCGTACTGCATAAGCGCCCTGATCTCCAAGCAAGCGGAGGTAATGGGTAATCTCATCTTCTATATCATCCGGAATGGTTAACTGTTCGATACAATTTCGGATTTCAACGCTTAGATTACGGATTTCTTCCCTGTCGTCCATTGTAAGCTCCGATAACTGTTCGAGTAAGCTATTTATCAACGGCAGTTCTCCGACAATCCTCTGATAAGCAGCCGTAGTAACACAAAAACCACCCGGAACATGGATTCCATCAATCCTTGCAAGCTCGCCCAGATTAGCACCTTTTCCCCCGACCGCAGTGAGTTTTGTTTTATCAATATCCTGAAAATCAAGTACATAGGAACCCATAAGTCATCTCCTTTGACGTTATAATACTGTTTGAATATAATACTTCCCATAAATATCAGAAACAATTTATTAAAGTAAAAGCATTATAGCACCGGTGGTTGGGAACAAATAGTCTATATTTTTTTGCAATGGTATGCTATAATTATTGTAGAGAGAAAATTGAATAACAAAAATACAAACAGAAGAGATTAGTTTCTCTTCTGTTTTTTATTACTTACTGTTTCTAGCTGCTAATCCTATTTATAATTCAATTGACAGTTTCAAATGCATATGTTACCATTAACCTATGTTACATTTAATTTATTAATTCTCAACGGAAGCACCGATTTAGTTATCCCCTTTCAGTTGATCTTATGGAGGACCAATATTATGAACTACCAAATCAGAGAAATAGGCAACAGCAAATACATAGAACTGCTTTCAGTTACCGAACCCTTGCGATCTGAGAATGATGCACTTGACCTCATTTCCTTATGCTGGGAACATGAGATCTCTCTTATCATGCTTCACCATCCGGTATTATCACAGGACTTTTTCAACCTTAAGACAAGAACAGCAGGTAATATCATTCAGAAGTTTATCAATTATAATGTAAAGGTTGCTGCAATTATTCCCTCAGAATTTTTCCCGGATGGCAGATTTAAAGAATTTGCCCTTGAGGTGAATGAGGGGAATCATTTTAGAATGTATGATAGTAATGAAGAAGGCGAACAATGGCTTGTAAGATAGAAAGTAAGGTAACAAAGCTGCAGTAAATTTACTGCAGCCTCTGCTTTTATGTTAATTAAATTGATTCTTGAGTTGAAACAATGCGTTTCCCGCCCTGTGAGATAGTAAAAAGCAAAAATCCGGTAAAACAAAGAACGGCTCCGGCAGCCATGGCAAAGGATAGGTTGATATCGGATAATTTACCGTAAATCAGGTTCATGCCGATACTGACGCAGTTAATAATTACAGCATTCGTGCTCAATTCGGTGGCTCTGTGTTGTGAAACAACCTGTCTGCTCTGCATATCCGCCTGAAGCGGTTGGAATAGGCTAAAGCTAATTCTAAGAACGGCTATCGCTGCAACAGAAAGCCAGGCCAGATTGGTTACTCCCAGAATAATACATGCTGTTCCTGCCGCTCCGAATAGAATGGTTGCTAACAGCATATTACCCAGCTTTCGGGTCAGACGTTCTGAGAATACTCCCAATAATCCAATCAAGGTCACTCCGATATAGATATACCCGATTACAGAATTGGATAATCCGCATTTTGTATATTGTATCTGATTTAAGAATACCGTGATTGTTTGATGGGTCTCATTGATTAAGGCAATACTGATCAAGAACAAGATCAGCTTCTTATTGCTCAACGTCCGTTTCAGCAGTTCTGCGAACTCTTTCGTCTCTGATCTTGCTTCTTTATGTTCTGTATTTTTAACCTCGACCATCCAAAAAGCAAGTATCATCGCAATCCCATAGCTGCAGACTGTGAGAAAGCCGGCTAGTCTGTAATTATCTCTGACGAAAATAGAGTATACGGCAGAAGCAAATAGCAGACCCACAGTATTCAAACTATTATAAATTCCAAATACCTTCTGCGAATTCTCACGGTCGCCGGAAAGATATAAAATGCTGTTATCAACTCCTGACAATCCAGATATTACTATGCTTAACAGAATTCTTTCTGTTAAGAAGGCTCCAAAAGTATACGCTTTCCAAAATACGATCTTGGAAAGGAAATATAAGCAACAACAAATAAGCATTGTTTTTTTGTATCCTATCTTATCTGCTGCTATCCCCCAGGGAAGTTCTAGAATTAGGCAAAGAGCGAGGCATATACTCTCGATTATTGTGATCTGAAATACAGAAATACCGGCGGAATGACGGTATAACGTAGCAATTGGCCCATAGAAAATCATGCCCTGTAACAGGGCAATGACATACATGAGCCAAATATTTCTTGTCGGCTTCATAATGGTAAGTCCTTTCTTTTCAATTTAAGCATAACAAAACAAGCTGTGATAAACAGCTCTTCCATTTCTTTATGAATGCTTAAATCGGACGGTTCATTATGAATGCTCCTTATTCAGATATTTTACCTAGATTATACCAGCTTCTCCCATAAAAGCAAGTGGTGATTTTGTAAGAATTATGAGAAGTTAGTTACTCATATATTTCCCCTTAAATTTTCAAATGCGCCAAATATGTCTAATATTCCATAACCCCATTCCCTGTTCGGATATATTTTATCGGTTGTTCTACGAGCCCCGCGTATCAGTAAATTCTTCACATCCGTTCCGTCCATATGTTCAACATTCCTGCTAACAATGCCCCATTGCAGCAGCATTGCCGCTATACCTGCCGTATGAGCTGCTGCTATACTGGAACCAGTCAGTTTGTTATACCCATTGTACTGAACCGGTCCGATAATGTTAACACCGGGTGCTGCCAGATCCGGAGCTATCAGGCCAGTACTGGTAAATCCTCTGCCTGCATTTTGATATAAACTGTCGTTTGTATTATTGTACGATGTAACCACCAATGGAACACCGGCATTACCGGGAGTGGTTATCGTTAAATAAGGAGAAGATTTCATAAAATAAGTATCATCACGAATGAAACCACGAATTGGAAGCCAGCTATTAATCTGTAAATCCAGGCTTTTATTAACCTTATAAATTCTGATCTTCCATATACCTGCTGTGGGTTTCTGAAATCTCAGGATTACAAGCTGGGCCCCTGTCCTGGTACCGACCAGTTGGAAGTAAATATTTATTTTTGATTCTTCAAATATAAAGTTTATCTCTCTTCTTTCCTTGATTCTGGGTGTTATTAACGGTACAAATTCACCACCGGGTGATATTAACTCAAGGGAAAAGGTATTAGGCGCAGATCCCCATATTTCCAAATAAAGTCCTGGCTCATTTTGACCCACATTAAGCTCAACCGTCTCTGAATTAATCCCTGCTGTCATAATACTTTCGTAATGATGTCCACTATTTCCTTCATTCCCCGCTGCTATGGTCACTGCAACACCATTTAACTGTGCAACCGAAGATAAGTAACTGCTTAATGTATTAAATTCATCATGGGAACCCTGGGATGTTCCAAGAGCGATACAGATTGAAATTGGCCGATTGTATTTTGCTGCCGCTTCCAGCAAATACTTTACGCCAAGCATGACATCATTTTCCTGATAGCATATTGTATTCTCAGAAACCATATAGAAATCTTTTATATTCTTTTTGGCAGGTTTCAATTTCACCACTACAATTTCCGAATCAGGAACAACACCGGAAAAGTCACTTCCAATATCAGTATTACCTGCCGCTACTCCGGCTAAAAAAGTACCATGTCCTATCTCATCGGTACTTGGAACAATTGTCATAGGCTCAATACTATTCAGCGCGGAATTAATCTGTTCTCTTCTATATTCTGTTCCATAGTAGAAGCCTACCGGCGGATTTCCGCTTTGAATGGATTGATCCCAGATCGATACTATTTTTGTTGTTCCATCCGGCTTAATAAAAGCTTTATGCGTATAGTCAATACCTGTATCCACAATCCCGATTAGTACATCCTGCCCTCTTAAATTCAGTCCCGGAATATTACGCAGTCTTGTTACCCCGGAATCATCCAGACTGACCAGATCCAATAAACCAAACAGACGTACAAAAACCTTATAACCAAACACCTCAAGGGATTTTGAAGGTACGATTTCCTGTGGCAGATAAACTGAAGTATATTTCGAATCTATTTGAATATAGCAAATTTTATCTTTATTAAGCTCATCCTCGGTAGTAAGTTCATAATCCGCAATAAAGTCAACATATTCCTCACTCACTATATTACTATTACAATCCATATTCATAATATAAATTCCCAAAAGTGTTCTTAAGATATCATATGTTAATGTTAAGTATTAATTACTTCTGAGCTATTATAGTAATCTTATAAGGTTGAAAATAAATCACAAATTAACAATGGGAAAAGCTCTTAAAAATCCCGCAGACTTCCTGGTAATTTTTCTCAAAAATACTGCCCTTGTTCCATACTAAAGAAAAATTGTGTGTCACTTGAAAGTCCTTTAGTTTTATCTCTTCCAGCATCCCATCCTTCAGCTCTTTTGTAACTGCCGCTTCATATAAGAAAGAAATACCATAGCCGGAGGCTACCATTTCTTTAATCGCATTCATTCCACCGATTTCTATACAGTGTCTAAAATCTTGAAAGACAAGATTTCTGGATTCGAGATATTTCTCGAGTATTTCTCTGGTACCGGAGCCCTTTTCTCTTATAATAATCCGTTCTGTCAGCAAATCAGTCAGGTACTCAGGCTTTTTACCAAAAGAATAACCCGTCTTACATATGGGGATATATTTCTCCTGAGAATAAGTCATATAATCAAATCGATCCTTCGCGAAGTTTCCTTCGACCAAAGCAAAATCAAGTTCTCCAAGCGTAAGCTTATCCAGTAAGTCACTTGTATTTCCTATCGTCATACGGATATCGGCTTCCGGATAAGCTTCCAGATAGGATGCTAAATGCTTCGCCATCACAAATTCGCCTATCGTTAAGGTTGCTCCGAATACTATTCTCTTTTTCCATCGATCCAAAGTCTGGATATTTTCCCGAAGATAACTATCGTCGTGCTTCATCGTTACTGCAGCTTCATACAACAGCCTTCCTGCTTCGGTTAGATACATCTTCTTTCCCTCATAAGCAATCAGCTTCGCACCATAATAGTCTTCCAGATAGCGTATATGCTGTGTTACCGCAGGCTGGGTAATATTTAATTGTTCTGCTGCCTTTGTATAATTCATGCATCTACAGACAGTCAGAAAGGTATCAATCCTAAAATCTATCAAAGTATTACAGCTCCTTTTATCCATATGATTTATACTCATATCCCACTACAGAAAGACTATAACATATTTTTATCATTAAATAAATATTCATAAGTTCATTTTATCATATATTTATGATATCATTGAAACCGGAGTTAAACTTTTCGCTAATGAATTTGAATAAGGAGACCTAATTATGAATAAAATTAAAAACCATATCCCCGGTGTCTTACTATGTACTGCTATAGCCATTCCCGCCTGGCTGTTGGGAAAATTATTGCCATTGATCGGTGGTCCGGTAATCGCAATTATTGCAGGTATGCTGCTGTCTTATGCCTTCAAAGATAAAAGCAGGTATACAATCGGTGTCCGGTTTGTATCAAAAAAAATTCTCCAATATGCAGTAATATTACTTGGGTTTGGACTAAATCTTTCCGTTATTTTATATACAGGCAGACAATCCCTTCCGATTATTATCAGTACGATTACAACCTCTCTTGTGATTGCTTTTATTCTTCACAAAGCAATGCACATCCCTGCCAATATCTCAACTCTGATCGGAGTCGGTTCCTCAATCTGCGGTGGTTCTGCCATTGCTGCCACTGCACCGATTATCGATGCCGGGGATGAGGAAATCGCTCAGTCAATCTCAGTCATCTTCTTTTTTAATATCGTAGCTGCAGTACTTTTTCCTATGCTGGGTATACTATTGGGTTTTTCTACGAATTCCGGGGAAGCCTTCGGTATCTTCGCAGGTACTGCAATCAATGATACCTCTTCCGTGACTGCGGCAGCCTCAACCTGGGACAGCATGAATCATCTGGCTTCTGCCACCCTTGACAAGGCCGTAACTGTGAAATTAACCAGAACCCTGGCCATCATTCCCATTACCCTGATTCTCGCATTATTGCGGACGAAGAAGAACCGGACTACCGGAGAAGAGAAGATAGAATTTAAAAAGATCTTTCCGTTTTTTATTTTTTATTTTATCCTGGCATCACTGATTACTACCATTGCTATGCGGTTCGGAGTACCTTCCTCCGTATTTGCACCTCTTAAGGATCTAAGTAAATTCTTTATCGTTCTGGCAATGGCAGCGATCGGTTTCAATACGGACATGATAAAACTGGTTAAGAGCGGTGGAAAGCCGCTTCTGATGGGTTTTGGTTGCTGGATTGGTATTACGGCTGTCAGTCTAGCACTGCAGCACATTCTAAATATCTGGTAAACTAAAGATTTCAGAGAATGATTGTGTATACAGGATACAATCAGAAAAGGACATCAGACCTTTCAAATGTCTGCCGTCCTTTTTAGTTGTTTCATTCCGTATTGTAACCGGTTCTTATTCTTGTTTTGTTTACCGGAAATTATAGTCGGTTACAATGCTTTCCCTGCCGCTTACTTTATCATTATAGTATTCATAGAAGGATACCCCGAGGAAGCTTCCTGTAATATTAATTACATTATGATACCCTGAATTCTGGAGTGCCAGGGCTGCATTATAACTGCGCTGACCTGTTCTGCAATGAAGATACACCGGCTTATCCTTAGGGATTTCATCCATTCTGTTTCTAAGCTCGCTGAGCGGAATATTGACTGCACCCTTGATGTGGCCTCTCTCATATTCATAGACCTCTCTGGCATCAATGATCATTTCCTTATTTTCTACGAGTTCCCTAACTTTATCAACATTCACCTGCTTAAATTCTTCCTTCAGTAGGTTGGAGCCAACGTATCCTGCATAATTGATAATATCCTTAGCAGTTGAAAACGGAGGGGCGTAGCTTAATTCCAGATCCTTCAAATCCTCCACGGTTCCGCCGAACTTAATGGCAGTTGCGATGATATCTATCCTCTTTGTGACATCACCCTTTCCGATCGCCTGAGCACCCAGAAGCTTCCCGGTCGGTACCTCAAATAGAAGCTTAAAATGCATCGGAGCCGCATCCGGCATAATTCCAACCTTGTCTGACAGAATAATACGGACAATATTATAGTTGATCTTTAAATTTAAAGCTTGAATCAGAGCTTCGTTTAAGCCGGTAGAAGCGCCGTTATATTCAAATACTTTAATGGCTGAGGAGCCGATATAGCCTTTATTCATGGTGTTCTTATGATTAATATGGTCAGCTGCTGCTCTGGCCTGCTTCAGTGCGGGACCTGCTAAGGATAATTTGGTCATGGAGTGAGTCAACGCATGGTAAACCTCGATTGCATCACCGACTGCGTAAATATCCGGGTCACTGGTCCGGTAATTACTATTCACCTTGATCGCACCTGTCTCACCAAGCTCCAACCCTGCCTCTTTTGCAAGCTGTGTCTCCGGAGCGACACCGATTGCCATAACTACAGCACCTGCATGCACCGTTTTACCGGATGCTAAAACTACCGTATCCTCTTCAAACCTGTCCACTCTGTCACCGACAATCAAGTCAACCTGATGGTCGGTCAGCACCTTATGGAAGATCTGTACCATATCATAATCGAAGGGTCTGAGGATCTGATTGGTAGCTTCGACCAGGGTCACAGCATAGCCCGCTTCCTTCAAATTCTCGGCCACCTCAACACCCACATAGCCGCCTCCGATGACGGTGACATCCCTGTCCTCCAGTTGCTTTACAAATTGGTTCAGTTTATCGATATCAACAACATTTCTTACTGTGAATAACTTAACATGATCAATCCCGGGAAGCTTCGGAACAATCGGTGAGGCTCCGGGTGATAAGATCAGTTTATCATATGTTTCTGTATACACTTCCTTTGAATCAGTCTTTCTCACTGTCACTGTTCTGTTGGTTCTGTCAATCCCGGTTACCTCACTGTTTACTCGAGCATCGATATTATATTGCTTTAAGAACAGCTCCGGGTTCATCAGCACCAGATCATCCGCTTCCTTTATGATCCCACTTAAATGATATGGCAGCGAGCAATTCGAAAATGACACATGCGGTCCCTTTTCAAACATAATGATCTGATCTTCCTCACTATTTCTTCTAAGTCTTGCAGCAGCCGATGCTCCACCTGCAACACCGCCGATAATGATTATTTTACGTCCCATGAAAAACCTCCTAATCCTTCTTATCCTATTTTCTCTTGCTGCCTACATAGGATCCCATACCGCCGGACACATTGATTACCTGATAACCTTGCTTTGTCAGCGCTCTGGTTGCACTTGAACTTCTCGCTCCGGACTGACACATGATGTAATAGGTCTTATCCTTCGATAAAAACTGATCAGGCGCAGAAAGCAAATCACCCATAGGAATATTTCTTGCTGTCTTTAAGCTTCCCATTTTATACTCATAAGGCTCCCGGATATCAATCAATTCCACCTTACCAATCAGACTATCTATATCATTTACATGAATGACTTTACTATCATCCTTCTTAAAAAGATCAAACATATTCTTCCTCCTGTTTCATATAAATTTTATCACTAAGTTGATTATGATTATAATGAAATCTGTCACAATATCTGTGACCACATCACAAAGAATATATTTGATGCTAAAGTTGTAAACTACGCCCTTCTATACTCCTTTAAGGGAAAATAATCATCTGCAGTCCTATCGCGAATAATAATATACCCACGAATTTGATAAACTTTTCTTTTGGCATGTTCTCGATTATTTTTTTTCCTGCCAAAGTTCCTAATATCATGGCAGCCCCCATAAATAACCCTATCGCCATTTCCTGTATACCGATTCCTAAATACTTCTGGTAGACAAAGGAGTTCTTTAAATTCTATCACTATTTCCTATGGAAGGCTAATATTGATTGCTTAGTAAATATCATTATACAACATAATTTTTTTAGTAATTTTTTTCTGCTGCAGTTCCGTTTAGATGATTTCGCAGATATGAAAACACATCTTTATTCATAACATATTATAGTATCGAGTCTATGAAAGAGTAACGATAATGGGGTATGTTGATAATTTCATCTCAATCTTAGAACAAAAGGGGTTTATTGTCCAAGAAGGAATGATAAGCTATATTGATATCATAAAGCTTTGTAGTGAGGGTTATGTTGATTCCTGTCTGGGCTAGATTTGCATTATGGGCACAGCATACGATAGGCAGCCAATATCTTAAAAATATAGATCAATTTCTTAGAGTCTTCCGGATTACCCCGAGAAATCCACTCCTCAACCCTGCCCCCTGGCCGGTACCAACTCTTAAAATCAGGGAAACCGGTATCACCGAATATCAGGTCGTCCCCAATTCCAGGCGAGATTTTCATTATCTGCGAGATCAGCTCATCAAAAGGTACGGAAGCTCGGAGTACGAGCCTGTGGACTTGGATTTAACGATAGGAATTCCGGATAATTATAATGCGATATTACGGGATTTTAATATCTATGGTGATGATCGAGATGCCGTGTACATCAAAACGGAAGATTTCCAGTTAACCAGTGATGATGATTTTATCGTCGTTTACGGAATCAATCACGAACGAACCGGCAAAGCAATCTATTCCAATGCAAACTTTTACGGAGTAGCGCTTTTTAATGGAGTCGCAGGTGCCTTCAGTACCGTTCAATTTCCTGATACTGCCGACGAATATTTCCCTGAGGGATACGAATATGCCGGATACTATTATGTATACAAAATGGCGAGAAAAGCCGAAGATACGGATACCGTTATCCTGCCCTACAGCACAGGGAATCCGCTTGGGAAAGCATATGGAGTGGATAATCATCAGGATGTTCGCATTGTCTTCCGGGTTTATTTAGATCAATTAGCTATGGTTGGCCCATATGTTTTTGATATTATCTGGGATCAAGCAATCCTATTCAAGAAAAGAGAACCATAGTATAAAAATAAGCTTCAAAACATGATAAACCAGTGCATCAAAGAATCGGCTGCCGAATAACAGTCAAAAACCCTCTATGATCAGTTAAGTCTGACCCTAGAGGGTTCTTTCTATGCAATATTTAACCTATCAGAAAATATTTCCCCATACCATTATCCATTTACAATGGTACCACCGTTGATATGGATGGTCTGCCCGGATATATAAGTGGATGCATCCGAAGCCAAAAATACATATGCTTCCGCAACCTCTACCGGCTGTCCGGGGCGTTTGAACGGGGTGTTCTTTCCGAAGGTCCCAACTGTTTCCTGATCCAGAGTGGATACAATCAACGGAGTCCAGATCGGTCCGGGAGCTACCTGATTCACCCTGATTTTGCGGTCCGCAAGATTGGTGGATAAGGATCTTGTGAAAGCAGTGATCGCACCCTTGGTAGCAGAGTAATCCAATAAGCTTGCATTTCCCTTAAATGCTGTGACAGAACTTGTATTGATGATAGCGCTATCTTCCTTAAGATGAGGGAGTGCCGCTCTGGTCAAATAAAACATTCCAAAAATATTCGTCTGAAAGGTCCTTTGAAGCTGCTCATCCGTGATATCCTCAAGCCTCTTTTGGGTATGCTGTTCGGCAGCGTTATTCACGATAATGTCCAGGGAATTGAATTCCTGCAGGGTTCTCTCTACAACCCGGTTGCAGAAATTACTGTCGCCGATATCTCCTTTGATCAGTAACGCTTTGCCATGATAGCCTTCTACCGCTTTCTTAGTTGTATTTGCATCATCATCTGCCGTATTATAGACGATGACTACATTACAGCCTTCCTTCGCATAAGCTACTGAGATGGCTCTGCCTATTCCGCTGTCTCCTCCTGTAATGATTGCCGTCTTACCCTTTAATCTGCCGACTCCTTGATAGTCAGGATTATCATAGATCGGTTCGGGATCCATGCGGCTTTCTTTTCCCGGAATTGGTTGTGTCTGGCCTTGAATCTCCTGGGTAGTGTACATTTCATTTTCTTTCATACTACATGTTCTCCTAATCGTATTTTACATATTGAGTAAACTTCTTATGAAAATAGTATTAGAAATAACACGTAATTTTACCCTACAATTATTCGTAATATCTTTCAGATCAAACTCTCAGTATTCCTCTGAACGCCCTGGCCGAATAGTAGGATTCCGCCCCATTATGATAAGTAAAAACAGTATCATATCGTCGATCACAGAAGATCGCCCCTCCGAGTTTTCTGATTTGATCCGGTGTTTTTACCCAGCAGGATGTCTTCGTGTCAAAAGCTCCCAAGGTCTGAAGCTTCCTATATTCTTCTTCCGTTAGAATCTCGATCCCCATCGAAGCAGCCATATCAATCGCACTATTTACCGGTTTATTCTCTTTTCTTGATTCCAATGCTTCACGGTCATAGCATATACTTCTACGGCCCTTGGGACTTTCCGTGGAGCAGTCACAAAAGATATATTCCTCAGTGCTTATGTCATAACTAATCACATCCGGCTCACCACCGGTTGTCTCCATTTCATGGAGTGACCACAGTTTATCCGGAGCAGCCTCAAGCTTCAGCTGTACCTTGTTCCAATCAATATCATTATGCCGGTTCGGATACTTCTCAAAACGGTTTTTTAATATCCGGAGCAGCTCTTCTCTCTGCTCCGATAACAATTCCTTATTACTGCTATTCGTACTTTTTTGTGTCATAGCTGGTTCTCCTTAACTCTTTAGAAATAAATCTATAGAAGCTATGTTGTTATTTTTTCAATAAATCTCTCAGCTCTGGTGAAATCCTTTTCATTCGGATGACCCTGTGCGAATCTACTCATAAACTCAAAAATTTGGTTATCACTGAAATCCTTACTGATAAAACTCCCTTTACAAGCAAAGCTTCCCTTACATTTGGCTCCCTTGGTTTTTAAAAGTCGCATTAACTTTGTATGATAGTATTTCATCCCTGATCCGCTGGTTGAAAAGACAAAAACATCCTTATTCTTTAAATTCAATTTCTTAACAAGGCTAAATAGTTTTTGAGCCATACTTTCCCGATAGACTCCTGATCCGAAGCCAATCAAGTCATAGTTGTCGATATTGATTTCCTGAGAATTATTCAGATTTACCATATCAGCAGCCGTTTTCTTTGAGAATAGCTCAGCAATTTTTTCTGTCTGCATTTTATAAGCGGAATAATAGATGATTAAGGTTCTCATAAAACAAGTTCCTCCTTTTGTGCCAGATACGATTACGATACCTATCTTAAGCTAAATCCGATTATTTTTCCAGATTAATGATATAGTTACCGATTGCTCCAAAATTATAAGTCCTATTGTATTTAGGGTTATTCGAAATAAAATGGATCAAAACCGGTGTATGATCCAGTTTGGGATCTTGATTGAACAAGAATCTATCTGCCTGACGTAAGGCTTGAAGTGCAGTCGGCATTTCGTTATAGAAGATTTTATTTCTGATAAATGAACTACCTTCCAGCCCAACACCATCCACAAGCACTGATCCGATCAGAAGATATCCTTTTGCATCCGATTCCCAGGCGACCCTGACTTCATCACGCATTTCATTTACTTGATCTTCAGCATAATTTTCGGAGATAAACACAAAGAGCTCAGCAGTGACATCCGAATGGGTAATTGTATATTTTCTCCCTTTTACAGGCTCATCGGGTTTCATGGTACCCCGATATTGCACAAACACTTTTTGAGGCATTAATTTTTTCACAACCCAACCATCCTTAATGGATAATCCATATATTCTATTCAGGATAAGAGGTAGTGTTCCTTAACTTCAAGGTCTCCGGATGTACCAAAGATGATTATTCTGACCTGTACACTATATGCTTATATCATAACAATTGGGATTATTGTGCTTATTCAAAATAAATCAGGCCGCCATGCATACCGGTGGTCAAATACCATAACAGCAAATCAAACTTACGTTTCATTCCTTCATCTGATGCTATCGTCCAAATATGATTTTCTTCAATCTGTACCGAAGTTATCGTAATCCAGTGCCAATTTTGAAGGTGTATTTCTTCTCCTCTTGATAGATTCAAGAATGCGATTGGTGTGTCAAGTTCCATCGCCTTTTGAACGAAGTCGGCCAGTTCCTTCTTTGTCCTGTTGTTTATTGTTTCTTTTTCTACGGCAAGTAAATTTGTCTTTAAGGATAGCCCTTTTGATTTCGCGTATTTATGTACACCATTGATATATTTATCTACATGATTCACACCCATGGGTCCGGGCTTTACATAATCAAATAGTACTTCCATATGTCGGATGAAGTCTTCCTTACCTTTGCTTTTCTGATCGTAAAGCTTTGCATATTCTGCTCTGGTTTCAGCCAAATAAGCCATAATATTCGCGGCGCAAGTCGGACCGCATCCGGATTGTCTTGCCCAGTATTTCGGATACCAGGCTTGATTACCGCCAAAGGATTCCCGGCCTGTAGTCTCTTTTATGTTAAAAGCTTCTGAATGTTTTATTGAAAACAGCATAAGCTGCACCATCCTCTCACTAATAGAATTACAAATAGTTAATGTAGAACACTATATGCCACATCAAAACCCTTTGTCAATAGTGAAAGAAACACATTAAGAGACTCATATGCCAAAAAATTGCTTTTCGGCAATTATCATGTTATAATACCATAAATTTTCAATACGTTAATCTTACACTACGGGGATGAAATTATGATTCAGCGAAACCAAAAGAAATATAGCATAGGAGAGGTATCCAAAATAAGCGGACTTAGCATACCGACCCTGAGATTCTATGATGAAAAGCTACTTCTTGTACCGACCTTGCGTGACAATAATTCACACTATCGGTATTATTCTGAAGAACAGATACTGATTGCTCTATCCATCCGTGAACTACGGCTAAGGGATATATCACCCAAGGAAATGACGGAGATTCTGCATACACAATCACTAAATACTTTGAACGATATCCTAATGCAAAAGCAGGAAAGCCTGGACAGGCAAATTGCAGAATTGGAAAAAGCGAAGCAATTAATCGAAACCACAAGGCAAATCTTGTCGAAGGCTTTCCTCAGCAAAGAAGGAAACGATAAAAACGACGTGATTTTCGTCTCTGAGCTTCCCATCTACTCCTGTCTTTATTCTGACAGCAGCTCCAGAATCTTGGTTGACGAGATCTTTTGGGACCGTTTCTCAGAATTATATAGACTGAACGATCAGTACGGCTGCCGACAGACGGCACCCATCATGGCTGTATTTCATGAACACTATACCCATCAGTTTTTCTTCGAAAACGGTCACCTGGAGGTTCTGCTTCCAGTTCAGGAGTATGATATCAATAATCCCTCCATGAAACAATTCGGTGGTTTTCTGACGGCAGGCATCATTGCAACAGGACATTACAAAGAGATGCTTCCGCAATATACAAAGCTGGTACGGTGGATTGAAGAAAATCATTATGAAATCATAGGGGATCCCATTGAAATCTATACTGTGGAATTCACCCACGTAACCAGCAGCGATGATTATGTCACAGAAATACGTTTCCCAATCCGCAAGACGGACTTGAATTAAGATTACCGATCTTTCACAAAGAATTCTTTTTGATATTTTCTTAACAATAGGTGTTGACTCTCCACCGCTGGAGAGTTATATGATGAATCTTACAGGAAGATTATCATATGAAAGGAGACTCAGCGGTGGATATAAGTAAAATGATTATGATTGTGATGGCTGTCTTTTTAGTCTGGAGTGTCATTGATAAACTGCTACTGAATAATCGCTTTGGTTACGGAAATCAGTTTGACGAAGGATTAAATGCTATGGGGCCTATGGCAGCTGCCATGGTTGGCTTTATGTGCTTAGCACCTGTGATGGGACAAATCTTAATTCCTGTTGTCTCACCGGTGTTTCATCTATTCCATGCCGATCCGGCAATGCTGTCTGGTATGCTGTTGGCAATTGATATGGGCGGTTAT
>JAEZLY010000129.1 GCA_023414985.1 Bacillota bacterium
TGCCAGGCTGCTGGAAAAGCTTGAAAAAGGTAAAAGAGTAGCCGTTACAACTAAAAATATAATTGTCAGTGTTACCAACAGTATCTGTAAGGCAATTTCATTCGGCGTCTTTTTCCGGGAAGCACCTTCGACCATAGCAATCATTTTATCAAGAAAGCTCTCTCCTGCTTCTGCTGATACTCTGATTACCAGCCAATCGGAAACCAATGTTGTTCCGCCGGTAACCGCACTTCTGTCTCCGCCTGATTCACGAATAACCGGAGCCGACTCGCCTGTAATAGCGCTCTCGTCTACGGATGCTGCGCCGTCAATCACTTCTCCATCCATCGGAATCTGCTCCCCAGCCTCTACATAGACGATCTCACCCTTCTTTAGAGTATTGGATAACACCTCGGTATAATCATCCTTCCGATCTACAGCTTTCAGCTTTCTGGCTTTGACATCCTTTCTTGCACTCCTCAGGCTGTTAGCCTGGGCACGACCCCTTCCTTCTGCTATGGCCTCCGCAAAATTGGCGAATAGAACTGTAAACCACAGAATAAAAGCGATTGCAAATATATACCAGGCACTTTCATCTTTAATCCCCACAAAGGTCAATAAATAAAGCACTGATGTAAAAATCGCGCCAATATAGACAACCAGCATAACGGGATTTTTAACTTGTACTTTGGGCGACAATTTTGCAAATGATTGCTTTATTGCATCCCCTAATATACCATTATTCGTTTTATTTTTATTCATTCCATCCACCTCATTTCGCTGCTGTAAAGTAATCTGCAATCGGTCCCAAAGCTAAGGAAGGTAAGAAGCTGAGCGCACCAACCAACAGAATAATTGTCAGCAGTAATCCCGCGAACAGGGTATTATTCGTAGCCAGTGTTCCTTCACTGGCAGCGACTATTTTTTTCCTGGAAAGATTACCGGCCAGGAAGATGACTGCAACCATGGGAACAAACCTGACTACCAGCATGATGATGCCACCAACCAAGTTTGTAAAAACAGTATTTGCATTATAGCCTCCAAAAGCACTTCCATTATTATTCGCCAAAGAGGAAAAAGCATATAATACTTCAGAAAAACCATGGGCCCCTGAATTCGTCAGCCAGGAGGTCACAGCCGGATTGGTTACTGTGAGCGCTGTTCCAATGAGGGTTAGCAACGGTGGAGTCAGAACGATCAGGCATACCATCTTCATATCGTAGGGTTCAATCTTTTTCCCCAGATACTCCGGAGTACGCCCTACCATTAATCCCGCTATAAATACAGTAAGTATGACAAAGGCCAGCATTCCGTACAGACCGCTCCCCACACCACCGAATACGACTTCGCCGATTTGTATCAGAAACATAAAGATCATTCCACTGAAAGAAGTAAAACTGTCATGCATTGAATTGACCGAGCCATTGGATGCCGCTGTCGTGGCTGTACCCCAAAGGGCCGAGGTTCCTATTCCGTGAATTACCTCTTTTCCTTCCATACTACCGGAGACTACTGCTCCGTCAAAGGAGGGTGCCGTAAAATATTCGCCAAGTGTCGCAACTGAAAGTGATACCACAAACAGTATAAGCATTACAGTATATATGGATCGTCCCTGCTTACTATCCTTTACTGCCTTACCAAAGGATACGCAAAGAGCAGCCGGTATTAGTAATATAGATAAAAGCTGCAGAAGGTTTGATAAGGCGGTAGGATTTTCAAAAGGAAAGGCCGAATTGGCACCAAAGAAACCTCCTCCGTTCGTACCCAGCTGCTTTATAGCTATCTGGCTGGCCGCAGGACCCAGCGGCAACAGTTGGGATGCTCCTGTCTCTAATGCAGTAGCTTCTTTATAAGGATTTAGCGTCTGTACTACTCCCTGAGATACCAGTATAATTGCTAAAAGAAAAGACAAAGGAATTAATACATAGAGTATAATTCTTGTAATATCCCTCCAGAAGCTTCCGATCGTTATTTGCTTTGTTGCTGTAAAGCCTCTGATAAGGGCATAAAGAACAGCTATCCCTGCTGCTGCGGAAACAAAATTCTGGACAGTCAGTCCGATGCTCTGAGTTAAATAGGATAATGTACTTTCCCCCGAATAAGCCTGCCAATTCGTGTTGGAGACAAAGCTGGCAGCAGTGTTAAAAGCGAGATGCCAGCTGGTAGCCCTCATGTGTTCTGGATTAAGGGGTAGTACCCCTTGAATCAACTGAAGAATGAAGACAACGAAAAATCCAACCACGCTAAAGCTTAAGACGGAAAAAGCATATTTCTTCGGGGTCATCTCCTCCGTATCGGAAATACCCATTATTCTATATATTCCTTTCTCTACCGGAGCCAAAATGTGTGATAAAAACACCTTTTGACCATTCATTACCTGATTGATATAAATTCCCAACGGGATAGAAAGTGCGATTAATAAAACCAGAAAAAATATATCCTGAATTATGCTGTAGTTCATAGCTCTTCACCTCTGAATAAAACATAAAATAAATAGATTAATAATATCAATGCCACAAATCCTGCTATAATCAAAACAATACCCATTCATATTCCCTCCTTTATCTTAGTAACAGAATAAAATCTAGTCTCTGCTAATTTAAGGTAATTTATCAAATAACTTGTGAAAAGATATAACAAATCTTAAAAAGCCAGCTTATGATTACTACTTCAACTCATGCTTCCCTTTATTTTATGAAAGACCATGAATAGGATCAGAGCTGCACCAGAAAGTAATACTGCCGCAATCATTTTAGAAATTGATAGTTTTATATTTGAAGAATGACCAATTTCATTTACCACAAGCGAGGTTGCGTGAAAATCAGCTTCGCCTCCATGCTCCTTACAGGCACGGTAAAATACTCCTGTAACTCTTACTGTATCACCAATATTTTTATAATTGCCATAGTATTTAATCTTCTCTGCTTCCTTATTGCTTAACCATACACCGATTGCATTGCTTCCGTCGTTAATATTAACCCAGGAGTAGTCTCCGCGAATCATTCTTTCCCCGATGGCTTCTCCTTCTATGGTAAGCTTTTGTCCATCAAGCGTTTTTGCATTCTCTATCAGGTCATTGGTTTTGGTTATTGTTTCTGCCTTGGCAGTAACCGGAAGAGGCGAGAGAAGAATCAGTATAACGATCAGTGCTTTAATAGATTTATGCATTTTCGTCTGACACCTCCTATAAAATAGCCTGCCATCGCAAATACGGACAGGAATTCCAATCTTCCCAGATACATGCTGATAATATAATATACCTTCATAGCAGACGGCATGGAAGGTGATGTTACACCGATGGATAAACCGACATTACCGGCTACGGAGGCTGATTCAAAAGCAGAGGCAGAAAGAGGATACCCATAAAAAGTACCCAGCATCGTACCGATGGTAAATGTAACCATATAGCAGCATATGATAATAGCCGAGGATTTTATCGTACTGTCGTCCAGCATTCTATCCTTGATATGATGGTATTTGTAAACCTTCATGCTTCTTTCCGAGGAAAGAAGCTTTTTAATATCCATGATAATCCCTTTAAATACAATACCAACCCTTAACCCTTTAAAGCCTCCTGCGGTTGAGCAGGCAGAACCGCCAATCAGCATGACCAATACCATAATCAGTATTCCGAAATCTCCCCATTCCAACGCAAACTGTCTTGCATATACAGACCCAAAACCGGTCGTCGTATGTGCAGATAATACGTTAAATATGACTCTTCTAAAACCAGCAACTGCATCCGGGTAGATGTTGAGTCTATTCAATTCATAAAGAGCGAGCATGCATGCAACGAAGGAGGTTACGAAAAAGCTCTGTATCTCAATGTTTTTTATGAACTCTTTTCTCTTTCCCTGCCATATTGCATAATGAAGACCAAAGTTGAAGGATCCAAGGATAAATATTATCATAGCGACTGTTTCAAACAATACACTATGGTAATACATGATATTTTGAGAATTCGGAGCAAAGCCTCCGGTGCTCCAGGAGGAAGAAAACATAAAAAGCGCATGCATCAGCGCCGATACCGGCTTCAACCCAATCAAAATACCGATGATCCATAGCGCGAGGGTTCCGATTAGTAGATAAACCATACTAATTTTCCATATGATCTTGGCCGTTCCCTTGACGTTTGGAACCAATTCAATATCCTTACCTTCTCCTACATAGATTTTATAAGCTCCCCCGATATCCTTTGTCAAAAATGTCAGGGCAAGAACTACCATGCCTTGTCCGCCGATAAAGGTTAAGATATGGCGCCACATGTTGAGGGCATAGGACAGATGATCCAAATCCTGAGTAAGCGCAAGCCCTGTGGTGGTAAAGCCGCTCATAACATCGAAACAGGAATCCAGCAATGAATTCGTATGTCCGCTCAGACGATATGGTATCGCACATAATATCGTCAGTATGATCCAGGAGAAAGCAGCAATTACAAAACCATGTTTCCATTGAAAATCCGGCCTTCCGTCCTTCTTTGAGGTTCCCAGAATGACCAATCCGATTCCGGTAAGAGAAGTGATCGCGCCACTGATGATAAAGTCCAGCATCGGGTTCCATTCTTGAAAAAGTACAGCTGTGATAATCGGCAAGGACATAAGTGCTGCTACGATTAATACGATATACCCCGTATAGTAACTGATTATTTTTATGTTTGGTGACTTTATCTTTTCCATGAAATCACCTCATCAGTATAACAGCTACCAGAAATACAAGGCCTAAATACATAGCAACGGTTATTACTTCATCTATGATTCCTCTTATTTCATTTTTACGAATACCCATTTTTTGTTTCCTCCATGATATAAATCAGATGCAATAATAGAAAGAACCGTCTTGTTCGTTATTATCACGACCTTGTCACCACTTTTGATCTCAGTATCCCCTCTTGGATAAATGACATTATCTCCTCGCAGAACAGAAACCAGAACGCATTCATTTGGCAGGTTTAATTCTCTGACCGATCGATTACACCAAGGGTTTTCTTCCTTAATGGACAATTCAGCTAAAATCATTGCTCCTCGTTCAAAGGTATTAATAATCTGGTAATCTTCCTTATCCAGTGAATTTTCAATCAGATTAGCAATAACCTGCGTACTGCATACTGTATTATCAATTCCCAGATTTTTAAACATCACTATGTTCTTCGGATTGTTAACACGGGCAATGGTTTGCCTTGTATTGAAGCTGAGCTTGGCAATCTGGCAGATAACAAGATTTTCTTCATCCGTTCCCGTAACTGCAGCGATGATATCTGCATTTTCTATCCCAGCATCCTTCAGTACCTCCAGATTGGTTCCGTCCCCGCAAATGATATCAGTATCAAAGTCTTCGGCAATCTTTAAGCAGGTATCTTTATCTCTTTCGATTAATATCACATCAAATTCCCGTTCTCTAAGCGTCTTAAAGAGATTGTACCCAATCTTACCCCCGCCGATGATTATCGTCTTCATAGAAAAATCTCCTTGCATAAATAATTTATTAATTTCCCCTTATCCTTTACTCCGATTGTGCAGTACAACCGGACCCCGTTCGTAATCACATCACTTTTCTTAGGCAGATACAGCTTTCCGTCCTTACTTAACCCTGAGATTATGCAGTGGAACTTATCTTCCAGCTTACTCACAGTAACTGTCTTATCTTTATCTACCAGAAGCTCGAGCATTTCATAGTTATCATCCAAGGTTGTAATAATATCGATATTGCCGATTGCCAGTCTGCTTCTGATCAGCTCTATCTCATATTGAATAGGATTAATCGTATTAATTCCTAATTTATTATAAAAATAAGTCTTCTCCGGATCATTCACCCGGGCAAAAATATTAGGAACCTGAAAGATCTTTCCGGCAATCAGGGATACCGTAATATTAATGTTATCATCCGGAGTGGCAGCAATTAATGCATCCGCCTGTGAAATGCCTGCTTCTGTCAGATTATCACTGTCATATTCGATCCCTTTGATTCGTTGCCCATTAAAACCGCTCCCCAGATTATTCAGCTTATCACCATTGCGGTCAATCACACAAATATCATTCCCATCATCGGATAAATCCTTTGCTAACTTGCTGCCAAACCTACCGCAACCGATTATTATGATATACATATTCTTCTCCTACATTTTACTTTTTGTTGTTTCCATTCGGTATCGTATCCTCTGCGGGTTCTTCTCCGTAATTTACCGGAATGCTTTTATATGGGAACAGAGTGCTTACCCGTTCCAGATTCTCACTAGCCGGTTTATAGGTAGGATCAAGTACATATGCCACACGGTAATGCTTTCTCGCAAGATCCTTCTTACCGTTGCATTCGTACCAGATACCGAGTAGGTTATGAGGCTGAGGTGCATTCGGATCCTCATCACAGGCATTGATAATAGACTGATATGCTTCCTCCAGTTCATCACTTTTCAGTTTGTCGGTTGCTTCCTTCAACAGCCGGTCTAATTTATTCGTTACTAATTCAAATTCACTCATAATGATATCCTCCAATTCCTATTTCGTGCTTAAAGAATACTCCAATCCGTATAAGTTTTGTGTAAGGATTCCGTGAACAGAATAAGGATTGCATAAAAAAAGGAGGCGTTTATTACGCCTCCTATAAAACTCTGGATTATTCATCTATCATCCGATAACCAACACCGATTTCTGTAATGATATATTCGGGCTGGGTCGGATCCTGACCCAATTTACGCCTTAAATTCCCCATACAGACACGCAGGGATTGCGTGTCATTCGGGACAATCCCTCCCCAGATATGTTCCGTAATCAATCTGTGAGATAAGACCTTCCCCTGATTCTGTGCCAAGAGCACCAAAACCTTATATTCGTTCGGTGTCAGTCTGATCTCGTTATTATTCAGCCATACCCGGTGCTTATCCGTATCTATCGATAAGTCTTTGATTTTATACACCGGGGAGACAGCTTCATCCTGGGTATTCTCAGTAAGCTTATGTCTTAGGATTACACGGATACGCGCCAACAACTCCGGAACACTGAAGGGCTTTGTCAGATAATCATCTGCTCCGACGTCCAATGCTTCTACCTTTTCCCGTTCATGTCCTCTTGCAGATATGATAATAATCGGCATCTGGGAGATCGAGCGTAATTTTCTTATTACCTCTACTCCATCCATATCCGGTAGTCCCAGATCCAGAATCATGATATCCGGATTTCTGGAGACTGCCAGCATAAGTGCAGTAGATCCATCACAGGCATCGATGCACTTATATCCTTGCATTTCTATCGATATACGTAAAAAGCTCCTGATAGATTTTTCATCATCAACGACTAAAATCAACGGCTCCATCCTGTACCTCCTCCGATATAATATAAAAGGTTACAATTGTACCATGCGGCTCGTAATTACGAATGGTGATATCGCCGCCATGCGCCTGGATAATTGTCTTACATAAGGATAATCCCAGACCCATGCCCTTTCGATGGATCAGCTTGATTGAGTTTTGATGGTACCGGTCAAATAGTCCGTCAATTTCATCCTTCAGAATTCCCGGCCCGTTATCCATAACCTCGAAGATAACCCTTTTTCCGTCCCGGTACAAGGAAATCGTAATTGTGGTTCCTTCCGGCGAATAGTTAATCGCATTATTCAAAAGATTTACGATAACCTGGCGGATTAATATGGCATCAACCTTGATTAGGATAATCTCCTCCGGTATCTTCACATTAATTGTATAATTCAGTGCATGCTTTTTTACATGAGTTACCGCATCGGTGATGATCTCCTCCGCGGCTTCCTCTTCGAGATTCAATTTAACCTTCCCCGCTTCAAGTCGAGTAGTTTGCAAAATATTTTCAACAAGCTCATTCAGCCAGTCTGCATCCTCATAGATACTCTGAAGAAAATTCTTTCTCACATCATCATTCAATTTATCATAGTTATCACGTGCTGTACTTGCCAGCCCCATGATACCGGCCAGCGGCGTCCTGAAATCATGGGAGATCGACCTGAGCATATCTGCTCTTAAGCGCTCCTTCTGCATTTCCATCTGAACCGTCTGTTCTTTCTTAGCTAAATTCTGACGGTCCAATACGACTGCTATCTGTGGAATAATTACGTCGATGAACCGATTCTGTGTCTGAGTAAGGTCTGAAGAATCAGGAAGAGCTATCCCTACAATCCCAAGTACGCCGCTTTGACTGACCACCGGTCTGTAATTGGCCTTAGCTTCAGAAAATAAATTCGTACCATGTCCGCAGGCAGTGCCTGTCTGAATTGCTTCATCACAGGCGACCCGGTCAACATCCCCAGAAAAATCATCTCTGCCGCAGATACTCCCGCAGATTAATTCATGTTCCGGACTATAAAGCTGTACCACCACATTCGCCATTAGTCGGTTCGCAATTTCTTCCGCCGAAGTCTTGGCCAATTCCTCTTCACCCTTCACATCCAAAAGCATTTTCTCAATATAATATAAGGACGAGATATACTTTTCCCTGTCCTCTACCCGCTGTCGTTCCTGCTTAATTCGGTTGGTCAGCATGTTTGTAATAAAGCCGACGATCAGCATAACGAAAAAGGTAATGATATAGCTCGGGTTATTTACTTTAAAATTATAATAAGGCTCCGTAAAAAAGAAGTTATATAGCAGTACCGCACAAACTGAGGAAACGAAGCTGAATATAAAATCCTCCGCATAATAAGTAAACAAAAAGATGCCAAGCAGATAAATCATAACGATGTTGGATTCAAACATCTTAATACGGAAGAATATCATGGATATCAACGTACAGATGAACATAATAACAAACATCAGCAATATCATCTGAGTAACCTTTTTGTTCTTATTCTTATCGTCAGTAATGTTTCTATCCGGAATTTTATGAAACAGCATATTGACCACCTCATTGTAAAATGGGAATTGTTCATGAATAATAAAGTTGGTACATAAAAACGGTCTCAAACCGCCTATTTCATACTCTGAAGTATTATATCATAAACAAAAATGATGGTACATAAATTATTTCAAAAATTCCTTAATTCTAATATACTATAACAATAAAGTAGGTACATAAAACTCCTAACTGCATAAATATTCAACTCTAAGTGTATAAAGCAGCCATATT
This sequence comes from Bacillota bacterium, assembly GCA_023414985.1. Lineage (GTDB taxonomy): Bacteria > Bacillota > Clostridia > Lachnospirales > Lachnospiraceae > Mobilitalea. The sequence goes on from JAEZLY010000129.1 coordinate 9,063, forward strand.
GACTTGGATTCTGATATGAACTATAATAGAACAAATTTACCATTAATTAGCAGAAAAGGACAGATAAAAGTATGAATGAAGAAAAGTCAAAAAAACTACCCTGGATATTGTTGTTCTTTGGAATCGTGTGCATCTCCATATCGGCATTCTTTGTAAAGAAGGCTCACGTCAATGGTATATCTGTTTCTTTTTACAGAGTATTTTTTGCTACTCTGTTTATATTACCCTTTTATATCCGGTTAAAAAGCAAGGATATGAATTTGAAAGGAATCTGCCTTTCATTGCTGGGCGGTATGTTTTTTGCATTTGAACTGGTATTCTGGAATACGGCTGTCATTATATCCAATACGACCTTTCCAACATTGATTGTCAATCTATCCTCTGTATGGGTTGGGATAGGAGCAATGATACTGTTCAGGGAGAAGTTGAACCGCTTCCATTGGACGGGCAATATTATTGCGATTCTCGGAGTAGCTATCATCATCGGGATTAATAATATCCTACATATGAAAATCGATACAGGTTTTATATTTTCCATAATCGCAAGTATATTTCTCGCTCTGTATGTTTTATCGGTAAAAGAAGTCAGGCAGAAATACAGCACGATTCAAGTCGTCTTTTTCACTTTCATAGGGTGTACCATTACATTATTGATTTGCTGCCTTGTTACGGGAAGTGCATTATATGGTTTCTCCCTGCCATCCTGGGCCTATTTATTATGCCTGGGCCTGATCACACAGGTTGGGGGATACTTTTCAATCAATTATGCCCTCGGATATATTGATTCATCCACAGTTTCAATACTTACATTGCTTCAACCGATACTTACGGCTGTATTTGCAGTAATTGTCCTGAATGAAGCATTCACGGTCTACCACATCATCGGCGGAATCCTAGTGCTGGGAGGGCTTGTTATTGCATTGGTTTTTAAAGATAATGGTCGTCACAGGAAATCGCTATCCGAAGCAGAAAATATACAGTAGGAAATGGATTTACCTTCGTTGTCTACTGAATTTTTGTTGGCGTTCCAAATAAATGTATACGACAAGCAAACAAATGGTGGCAGGATTGGATAGGAATTTCTCGTCGCTTGTACGTATCCTATCAGATTCTTTCATTCCTTCTTTCTATAGTGTCGCGACACAAAGCGTCAAGCATTGCAGCTTTTGAATAAGCCCATTCGAAACCATTGCTCTCCATGTAGCCGCATTGAAGCAGTTGCTCAAGCAGGCGGAAGTCTTCCTTTCTTTTGCATTGGTTTTTGCTAATCATTTCTTCAAATCGATAGACATCGCAGTCAACTTTATCAGCCACAATCCTGTAATTGCCACGCGTACTCTCAAGAATGTGAGACAATCCGGCTTCCGACAACCTTTTGCGCAACAGATAGGTGGTCGCGTGAAAATTCGTCTGGGATCTTTCCGCGTTAAATTCCGGCCAGACGGCATCCGCGATTTTCTCCCAACCAACAGGTACGCCACGCTTATGCACTAAAAACGCCAATATTTCCTTGGCCTTGGAATTCTTCCAGGTCAGCGCCTTTCCGTTTACAAATACTTCGAAAGTACCGAAACACTGTATAAAAGGTCTATCTGTCTGCACCGCAGTTCGATTGGTTTTCAGCAATCGCTTGACAGTCTTGCCAAGACGTTCTTCTGTAAGTGGCTTCATAATGTAATCCACCGCCTGTAATTCAAATGCCTCGACCGCATACCGGTTAAAGGCGGTGACAAAAATAATGTCGATGTCCTCATTCAGATTCTGTATCTGCTCCGATAGTTGAAGCCCACTCACCCCAGGCATTTCAATGTCCATAAAAACGGCATCCAGCGTATTCGTCTCTAAATAGGTTAGCAGCTGCTGTCCTGTCTCAAACAAACCGCACAATTCCAACTCCGATATCTTTGATACCATTCTTTCAAACCGTTCCAATGCGTGGAGTTCATCATCTACTGCCGCGATTTTCATAGCTTATCACCTCCGGTATTGATAGCTTAACCATGGTATTCCCAGTTGTACTTTTGATGTTAAGACCGCTTCCGTACATTTTTAGAAGCCGGTTGTGGATATTGCGAAGCCCGACACCCTGCACCGGAGTGTCCTCACTTAGCAACACTGCCAGCTTGTTGGCATCGATACCAACACCATCATCCACAATCTCAATAACAGCATCCGAGCCATTCATGTACATCCGCATGTTAACGGTACCGCCACACTCAGTTTTAGAAATTCCGTGCCGCACAGCGTTTTCCACCAATGGTTGAAGAATCAGAACTGGTATCTTGACATTGAGCGGAATATTAATCTCTTTGCATAACCGTATTTTCTGCCCGAAACGCGCCTGCTCAATGTGAAAGTATGTATCGACAAACTCCAGCTCCTTTTCCACGGTAACCATTTTATCGAGATTGTTGAATTCAAGGCTGCTCCTCAGATAAATCGCCAGATCGATTATGAGCCTGCCTGCTTGCCTACTATCCTTTTCACATACGTTGGCGATGGCGCTGAGCGCATTGTAGAGAAAATGCGGCTTGATCTGTGCCTGCAAAAATGACATTTCCGTCGCCATTATCTGATCTTTTAGTTTGTCCGCCTCCAACAGCTTTTCATTGTATTCAATGAGTTTACCGTGGTTCGCTGCCTGCTGTCTCGCCTGAATATAGGACATCGCTAAAATGAAGGCAAAATTTCCAAGTAAAAACATACAAGATAAATAGTAGTTTCCAATCTTTAAAAAATTAAGAATATCCTCGTTCATAGCCCAGATTAGTACACAAGCGGCAATAAACATTAAAATTGCATGATCTCTCTTTCTGAGCACGGATTTTATTAGCACAACTATCATATAAACCATTTGCAAAAGCAAAAGAATGTAAAGGTAATTTGTATAAAACGTCATAAACTGAGGACTGGTCATCAGCAGAAATATATCAAACACCAGACTTGGAAGCAGGAATATGGTCATTATTTTTTTATTGACTTCCAAAGGATAGATGCTTTGAATAAACAAAATCACAATTGCCACATAATTGTAGCCTGTCAAATAGTTTAAATACATTCTCAGTTCGGGGGATATATTGGGCCAGAGTATCTGTATCGGTATTTCGCCCCATCCCATGGAACGCAAAGCCGTTATGAGACAAAAAATAGAAAATAGCAGGGCTGTCCTATTTTGGGTATCCATGAAAAACAAAAAAAAGTAATGAATTCCAAATATCAACGCGCCACCGATGAAGATTAACTGTAGGATAAGCATAATCATATGCTGCTGCTCCAGAACCTTCTTTGATCCAAATACAGGAGCAGCACGAAGCCCTGCTGTGGCACAATTCAAATTACCTACCTGAAAGATCAGGACAACCTTTTGAGCATCCCTTGGCAAATCAATAATGGTTATTTTATCATCGTTTTTAAAGTTGATCCTGTCGTTCAAAGCGCTTCCTACCTCTTGCGCGAGTCGTCCATTGACATATAATTTATAAGCATTGGCAACATATTGTACACGGATAGCCGGGTCTTTTAATGTCGATGGATACTCCAGTGACAGTTTATAGGTGGCAAAACCTTGCTTCGGATAATTCGTACCAGCATTGGCTGACCAGACACCGGGAACCTTCATAAGCGAATCCGGAAGCGGGCTTTGCCTGGAACTTAAATTCTCCGGCAACAGCAACTTATTCCAATAAAATTGCCACTCTCCGTCTAATGGAACTAATTTATTATGGTCAAAATCTATGCCCATCAAATCTGCTTTGCCGTCATTCACAGTGATTGCCTTTGGCAATAACATTATAGCCAACGCGCTTATCATCGTAGTGAGCGCTACTATGATGAACAACAATTGCCATTTTGAAGTGTTTCTTGCCCATGCTCTTCCGTTAGCCGCAATTTCGCTACGATTTTTCAACATACTATTTATTCATCCTCTTAATGATTCTGTATTAGATCCTTCCAAAACGTTTTTACATAGTCTTAGAGATAACCGATTTGTATTTCTACAAAACGATTGTACCATAATCTTCAAGTGATTACAATTTACATAGATGTCCGAAAAAGGTCAAAAGATGACAGGTTCATTTAGGGTTTATTTAGGGTTACTGTCATAAAATGAAGAAAAACAAAGGAGGAGATGTATTATGAAAAAATCATTCGTATTTGCTATGATAGCGTGTATTATTACGACTACAAGTGTCTGGACAACAAGCGTCTCGGCTGAAGCCGTCTCAAAGGCTTCAAATCAGCTATGGGAAGCGGATGCTACACCTGACAAAATTGTCGTAATCAGCGACCTTCACCTTGGAGTTAGCGACAATTTTGCTGAGACCGTAAAGAATCGCACGTATCTTGTTAATTTCCTAAAGCGTATTCAGCAAACAAAAGATGTTAGGGAACTAGTAATTGCCGGAGATTTACTTGATGAGTGGTTTTTACCTTTAAACTATCCTGCATACAGTGACTCACAAGCCTTTTACATGTCTGTTGTCGAGAACAATCAGGTTGTATTTGACGAACTAAATAAAGTAGCAGATGCAGGAATCAAAACCGTTTATGTTCCTGGCAACCATGATATGCTCCTTGCTTCAAGCACACTGAAAAAAGCCTTACCAAAAATAACATTTGTCGGCGCTGCTGGGCTCGGTGCTTACATAACCGGCGATCGTAATGAAATAGTTATCGAGCATGGCAGCCGTTATGATATGTATTCCTCTCCTGACACTCTGGATAACACAGATTTAACTGGTGGAAAAGGCAGCTTACCACCGGGATATTTTTACGCTCGAATCGGTGCGACCTGGGTATTGCAAGGCAAGCCCCCCATCAACAAGATGATTCCTGAATTGCCGGCTGCCCCCAGTCTGGCAGATTCAGACCAGTTTGGTGCATATTTATATAGCGCCTTTTGGAATGGTACGTTGAACAGATTTACTAATATTGAACGATTTGAAGACAAAGCTATCAATCTTAATATTGGCAGTTTTCATGGTAAGTTCTCTGCTGCTGACCTTTATCCCGTGAAGCAGGCTGACGGTACAATTTCGGCACCAACGCTTTTTAAAAACTTTCAGACAACATGGGATGAAAGACAAAAACTGAATGGGGTTAGAGTACATATTCCTTTTATCGAGGGAGCTACAGCCGCAATCAAAGGAGACCCTACTTTCTTTAATAAGCAAATTGCTATGCAATATGCTAACCGAACTATTGATATCGCAGTGTTCGGACATACCCATAATCCCCTTGTACAGAAATTCAGCAATGGCATAACTATTGTAAACGATGGCGCCTGGATTGATAATAACATTAGTGCTCCTGACCTGTTATCCAGAACATTTGCTGTCATCACTACTGGCAAAAAAGATAAATATTCCTTATATACCTACGAGATGGACGGCAAAATTACAGATGTGACAAAAAAATTGTCCCTGCCAACAGATACCGTAACAGACTCTACCAAAACAGTTACCAATACCAGCACCTACAAGGTAGGACAATTCCCTTTCGGGAATGCCATCGACTCCGACGGAAATATATGGGTTGCCAATTATGGAAACGGAAAACCTGGAACAGGTATAGAAAACAGCAACGTCATGAAGCTTAGCCCCTCAGGCAAAGTGATCGACACTTACGTTGCAGGATCGGTACCAATCGGCATAGCCATCGATCAATCAGGGAACGTATGGGTTGAGAATTACGGTAACGGTACTCCGGGTACTGCGTTGGGTCAAAGCAACGTAACGAAGCTTAGTCCCTCCGGCAAAGTGATTGGCACCTATGCCACGGGAAGTTATCCTGCCGGAGGAATAGCGATAGACAAAGATGGAAATGTACTGATAACAAATTGGGGAGCAAAATCCGGAGTTGCCGGAATTCCCGGAACTGCTCCAGGTCAAAGTAATGTAACAAAGCTTAGTCCCTCCGGCGAATTTATCGCCTCTTATATTGCGGGTAGTTCACCCGGAGGCATAGCCATAGACGCTCAAGGAAACATATGGGTAGCGAATAAAGGTAGTGGGAAGGTTGGCTTAGGACAAACTGACAGCAATGTAACAAAACTTAGCCCCTCCGGCAAAACACTCGGTACTTTTGTTGCGGGAAGTCATCCGGAAGGCCTTGCGATAGACCCTGATGGAAATGTATGGATAGTAAACAAGGGCGACGGAACTCCAGGTACGGCATCCGGTCAAAGTAACGTTACAAAGCTTAGCTCCTCCGGTAAACTCCTTGGTACTTACGTTGTAGGTAGCCTTCCGGAAATTATAGCCATAGACTCAGCCGGACACATATGGGTAACGAATGGATACAATCGTGGAATAATGACAGGACCACAGAACAGCAGCGTTACAGAACTGGATTCCTCCGGCAATCTCATCCACAGTTATGTTACCGGCAATCAACCTTATAGCATAGCCATTGACAAATCAGGGAATGTTTGGGTGACGAATTTTGGCAATGGAATCGATGGATCTAATGTGGAAGAAAGTAACCTTCAGGTATATATAGGCGCTGCAAAAGGTCCGCAGTATTTTCCTTATTCCGGACCACAGTGGCCTTAAGATGTAAATTTTATATTGGCGGGCAGACTCATAGCTGTGTTTTTATGAAGAGTAGGTCGGTGGGAAATGTTAGCCTTCCCACCGACCTACCTGCTTTAGATTCGCCATAGCTTCCTCCATGATTGGATACTCTCCGTGGACATGATATTTTTATTATAAAATGGTTTCTATCTCATATTGCGAATTTATTACTAACCACATTTGTGCATAATACTGCATTATACTCCACATTGCTGTCCCATGTAATTCGTTTTCCTCTACTAATTTTATTGACGAATCAATATATCTGGCATCTATAAACCATACAATATGTTTAACTTGGATTCCATATTTTTCAACTGAGTATTCAAAATACGGAGTCATCGATATTTCATCAAACTGAATGTTAACACCATTTTGCATAGCTATATTAATTGCCGAGTCAATAGTAAGTGATTCAGCTCTAGTTGAACCTATAACATATGGAAGCTCCCAATCATAAGCAATAATAGGAGTAGCTATATCTATCTTACTATTTGGAACTTGTGTTAATATATAATCAAGGAAATCCTTCATATTATAAATGGAGGTCACCGGAGCAGGCGGACCAAAGGATTCACCCCAATGAAAATTCAATGAAATAATAACTCCATTCACATCCTCACCAATAGAGGTATAATCTAATTTTTGATAAGTAATCTCATTTTGAAGAAATATTATATTTTGAGTTAATGTAATCGATACAAAGAAACCTTCCTGGTTTAATCGTTGTGTTAATTTATGTGTAAAGTTTACATAGATAGATTTATTTTCTTCATTATAAAAATAATAAGTAAAGTTAATACCATAATATCCTTTTCCCTTAAGTATTGAAATAATATTATTAATCAATCGTTCTGATAGTTCTTCGCTGCCAAAAACCCGATAAATGGTCTCCACACTTCCTAACCCTTGTAAATTGAAGGTAGATAATACCATTATGGGAGCAACTCCATAATCCTTAGCCATTTTTATTATCTCAGTATCATTGATTTCTTCTATGTCTGCATTTTCTAAGAAGCGCCTACCAAATATCGATAAATATGTTAAATAAGGCAATGTCTTTTTTAGTATATCTTTATCAATAAATTCAAAGGCAAACCCATTGGTTCTAGTTTTTTTAGCATTATCATGATAACTGATTACAAGAGTTTCTCCTGGGTATATAAATTCCCTATCGGAAAGAAAAGGATTATTTCTATATAATTGTAATAATGTTACCCCATGCTTACTAGCAATATCCATTAATATATCGCCTTCTTGAACATCATATGTCTGTAATGGAATAGCAACCACTATGGTCTGTCCAACTACCAAATCATTATAATTTGTTAAATCGTTATCTATGATTAATCTTTCAGCTGATATCTCATATTGATCTGCTATAGAATTGATTGTTTCTCCAAGTTGTACTACATGAATTATCATAAAAACCTCATAGTCATATATTTAATTAAATATATTCTTATGAGGTTAATATTACTACATTAATCAGCATTTGCATTCCAATAGGATTTATTATTTTCAATAATATTGCCGTAATTCATCAAAATTCCCCTCTCATATCTGATCTTTATCAGAGAAATTATTGCTCGAAGGATATTGTTAAGATGTGTCGGGTTGGCCAGAATTCATACAAGTGAATATTTTGCACTTGTCCCTGAAAAGATCTAAAGTATTGCGCTACAATCGGTATTGCCCTAAAAATATTCTCTGCTTCGTCAATTAACATCGTCGTATGCGGAGTCCAATCAAAACTCTCACCGAAATTCTCTTTTAATTTTAAGAGACTATAGTTTGTATCAGGGGAAATAAATAAAACCTCTGAACCTCCAAAAATACCGATATGGTTAAAAGTTATCTCAAACGGTCTGGTTTCCTTGGAAACCTTTTTTAATTGATCAATAATCTCCCCTTCTTTATTCACTGGGAATGTTCCTAATGTTATATGTTGCGGAAGGTCTTTTGTTTGATTACCAACAAAGCCTTTTTCTTTGAGTTTATTTTGTATATCTGAAAGCTTCTCTTCTGTATTAACATCATATCCAGCCATAACGCAAAGAAATTTATCCTTCATTTTGCTGACCCCCTAAATTATTATATAACCTTATCCAAGTTGGTTGTTTATAACTATTGCGAATCGTTATTGCATAAACGATTCATCTGTATAATAACATAATGCGCAACTGACATATCTCAAAACTTCGAACATTTAGAACGTGTGGGAATTTCGCGAAGTAATCTATCAAACGTTTCTATAGTTTTAATCGTTCAATAATAAGCTTTGTAAGATAGTAGGAATTCCCGGCTCCAAAAACCACGATAATATCGCCCGATACAGCTTTAGAAGAAATTGCATCTGCAATGTCATTAAAATCTTCAATATAAGAAGCTTTGCCGGCTTCAACGTTACTGATTAAGGTATTCAAATCGATAGGTTCAATATTTTTGTTGATTTCTCTCCCTATATAGGTTTTTGTTACGATGGCTTCATCTGCTTTATTTAATGCTGCAATAAATTCCATTGAAAATAATTTTAATCTTGATATCTGATGCGGTTCGACTATTGCAAATATTTTTTTATCAGGGTAGGTAGTTCTAAATGTATCCAGAACTGCAGCTATGGCAGTAGGATGATGCCCATAATCATCGAACACTTTTATCCCCTTCACCTCATCAATTAATTCTGTTCTTCTTCCAATCCCTTTATAATTATGAAAAACATCTTTCAGGGTTTCTAAATCTACTCCTAATTCCAAAGCAGCCCCAAGTACTCCTAGTGAATTTGAAATATTATGCGCTCCTAAAAGGCCAAGCTGAAAGCTTTCTTTAAAATTTGACCCATAAACCTCAAACTTTACGCCAGCTTCTGTAAAGTTAGTGATTTTGCCCTTATACTCAGCGTAGAAAGGAAAATTAAATTTATGATTTAAGTAATAGCCAATTACCCTAACGTTCTTTTCTTTGAGCCAATCTTTCATATCTAATAATACTTCCCTAATACCGTCACATTCTTCATTTATAACAAGAGTTCCGGGATACTTCATGTTATTAATAAATTTTATGAAGGCCCCTTTAAATTCGTTGAAATCGTTGAAACATTCAGGATGATCCATCTCAATATTATTGATAATAATTAAGGAGGGAGTATAGTTTAAGAAATTGTAATTAAACTCATCTGCCTCACAGACAAAGTAGTTGGATTCCGATATTCTGAAACCGCCTCCCCAGGGCTTGTAAATCGTTCCAGCTTCTACGATAGGATCTAATCCGCCGGCTTCTAATGCTAATCCGGTAAGGACTGTAGTAGTTGATTTTCCGTGCGTACCTGCTACTGCAATAACAAATTTATCATTCTGAAGGTATTTACCCATAAATTCCTGCCAGGTCATTAACATATTCCTTTTTCGTCCTTCAATAATCTCTGGATGGTCAGGGTTTATATCAAAAACAGCAGGTGTAACTGCCAAAATGTCTACACCCTCCAGATGTTCGCAATCATGACCTATCTTAATATCAATACCGCTCTTACGTAATGCATCACTATAATAACTAGTTCCATTACAATCACATCCACTTACGATAAATCCTGATTTCTTTGCTATAACAGCTATAGGCGCCATACCGCTTCCGCCTATTCCCATGAAATGTACATGAAGCTTTCTATCCATACTTATACCCCTTTGAAATGTGCTAGAAATCTAACCCTCTTTATTATGCATTATACCAGTAACGAATGTTATAAGAATATATACCATTAAAGCCTAGAAAAAACACATGAAACTCATATGTAATCTATTTTTTTCATAAACGATCATAACCAGTATTACTTCACATTATTGCTATAATGAGTAGTCCATTTCCTTTTCTGTTCAGAATTTTTATCATATGATAATACACTACATATCCATATTCTACCACATAAATCATCAAAATAAAGTATATTCTCTATAGATTACTAAATATATAATCCTAAGATATATAGTCTAAAAACGAATCTAAAAAAACAGCAGATCTTATTACCACGCATTCTGTATTAGCTTTTTATGCTTTTGGGTTTTCTCATTATAAGGTCAGCTACATCTTTGCATTCAATTTAGTATTAGCCCATATAAAATTTTTCCTTGTTGTTCCAAGATTTATTTAGCATTTTTCTCTTTCATTAATATATTTCACGTCTAGGCATAAAAATCCCCCTCAAATCACTTGCATAAACTGCAACTAATCATGAGGGGTAAGTAATAATTTCGTACTTATATCATTATTTATTGTACAATATCAATATTTATTTGTTAATATCATTATTTATTGTATTTCAACACCTATCTCTTGGATAAAAGCACCACCGTCTCCACATGCACGCTATGGCCGAACTGATCTACTGCTCTAACCTTCTCCAGCCGGTAATCCTTCTCACACAAGTACTTTAAGTCCCTTGCGAGGGTAGCCGGGTCACAGGATACGTAAACCACACGCTCCGGGGCTATCGCAAGGATCGTATCGAGTAAACTCTGATCGCAGCCTTTTCTCGGCGGATCCACGACAATTACATCTGCCTTGATATTCTCCTCTTTATATTTCTTCGGAAGAACCTCTTCTGCTGCCCCGACGTAGAATTCCGCATTGGTTATCTCATTCAAGGCGGCATTTCGCTTTGCATCTTCGATCGCCTGGGGTATGATCTCGACACCATAGACCTGCTTCGCTCGCTGAGCTAAGAACAGGGAGATAGTACCGATCCCGCAGTAAAGATCCCATACGGTTTCTTCTCCATGCAGGTCTGCATAGTCAAGGGCGATATCATACAGCTTCTTGGTCTGTACCGGATTCACCTGGTAGAAGGACAATGGTGAGATCTGATATTTGATTTCTCCAATACTGTCGGTAATATAGGGCTCGCCCCACAAAGGAATAATCTTGTCCCCAAGGATGACGTTCGTTTTCTCTTTATTTACATTCAGACAGATACTCTTCATTCCTTTAATCTGCCGTAAGCCTTGAATTAACTCTTCCTGATGAGGAATACTCTTGCCGTTCACCACCAGGCAGACCATGATCTCCCCGCTGCTGTACCCGACTCTGGTCAGAATATGGCGAAGCAGACCCTGATGCTTTTCCTCGTCATAGGGCTCAATATGGTATTGTTCAATAAAGCCCCGAAGGAAAGCCAGTATTTCTTCGTTCACCCGTGCTCCAATATAGCAATGGGAGGTATCAATAATGGAATGGGTTCTGCCGGCATAGAAGCCGATGACGACATTGCCGTCCTTTGCCCTCCCGACCGGGAATTGGGATTTGTTACGGTAATAATATGGCTCCTCCATCCCGCAGATGGGTTCCATCGGAATATCAGTGAATCCGCCGATTCTGGTCAGGCATCCACGGACCTTCTTCTCCTTATATTCCAGCTGCTTCGCATAATCCACATGCATCAGCTGGCAGCCGCCGCACCTGGCTGCGATCGGGCATAGAGGTTCCGCTCGGAAAGCCGAAGGGATAAGAAGCTTAACCAGTCTGGCATAACCGTAGGTCTTGCCAGTCTTGGTCACCTGTACCAGTGCCACATCGCCCATGACGGTATCCTTGACGAACAGGGTATACCCCTGATACTTACCGATACCTTCTCCTTCTGAACCGATATCTTCTATTGTGATTTCTACCTGATCATTTTTCTTGACTATCTCTGTCATAATGCCCACCATTCTGTAACAGCTTTATTCCTTTTCCTTGGTGCTGCGTCTGATATTAGATTCGAACAGCTTCTGGTAACCCAGCCACTCGGACTTCTGGTCACCGGCAGAGAACATCTCCGTCAGCGTCTGCAGCTTCGCATCCGTATTATCCGCAAAATGAAGTGCCATGGCTTCGGCAGTAGCAGGCTTCTTCGGGGAACCGTATTCCAGCTCACCGTGATGCGCAAGGATACAATGGATTAGCTCATTCGCAAGCTTGACCGGAAATTTATTCATTTTCTTGATTTCATTACTTACCACATTGGCTCCGATAAAGATATGCCCCAGCAGCTGCCCGTCGTCAGTATAATCATTTTCAGGGAAATCAGACAGCTCATTCAGCTTTCCGATATCATGGAACAGAGCCGCAGTGATCAATAAATCCTTATTCAGGATGGGATAGCTGGTTGTATAATAATCGCAAAGCTTCACTACACTTAAGGTATGCTCCAGTAATCCGCCTACAAAGCTGTGATGCACACTTTTGGCTGCGGAATGACTCTTGAACTGCTTGACGAAGCCTGCATTATTCACAAAGAAGGCCTCTGTCAGGGTTCTGAGATTTGCATCCTTAATCCCTGCCACATAGCCTTTGATTTCACGGTACATGTCCTCTACATTCTTATTGGTAACCGGAAAATAATCCTCCGGATAGTATTCCCCTTCTCTTCCTTTATAGATCTTGCTGATATTCAGCTGAAGCGAATCCTGAAAGCTGGTAACCCTGGCATCGATATGTACGAAGTCCATGGAATCATACTGTTCGATCTCGCTGCCGAAATCCCAGATCTTACCGTCAATGGTTCCGGTTTTATCCTGTAAAATCAGGGAGGCATAGGTCTTACCGCTCTTCCCCGTTAATATCTGTTTGGATTTACACAGGTAAATCTCATTCTTTATGAAGTCATTCTCTCTCAAATCCTGAATATATCTCATCTTCTCTACCTTTCTATTCTTTCGGTACCTCTCCTAGTTCATCAATATTATACCCTACCCCCGACGATATATAAAGCATTAATTCTCGGTAAAGCAGGAAAGTATCATGAAAAGCCTCATTTCAGATACCTTCCGCAGCCTGGAGCCAACTGGTTGTAAACTTATCAAACTGTTGGAACAAAAAAGGAATGCGGCAAAGGCTCCTTTGCTGCATTCCTGTATTATTATTATTTATCTTTCTCTGCCAGTTTGACATTCACAGTCATTTCCTTTTGAGTGGAGCCTGCGGTTCGTTTTATTCTGACAGATAATACATCCTCCGCATTTCTGGTAGAGATGGTACTGTAGAAATCACTGGTATCAATGATCATACCTTCATCCACCTGAATTATGATGTCTCCAGCCTGAATGCCAGCCTCATAAGCAGGAGAATCCTCATCGACTTCATTGACAAAGATACCATTTGCTATCCCGTGCTCTGCTCTGGTGGTATCCGTCATATTCTCGGTCTTCACACCAAAGTAAATACGAGGATTACTATTGACAAGATCAGTCAGCAAGGGCTTTAATTTGCTAATTCCGATACATACATTCAGATCATCACTGACTGAATCCTTTAAGGTACGCGTGATCAGGCCTATTACTTCGCCATTGGTATCCACGATAATTCCATCACTTTTTTCATTCACTTCGATATCAGTATTAAAGAGATCCAGCTGATTATCGGTAATATAAGTGGTTGAATTTCCACTAGAGATAATTCCGAATTCAATAGAACCAACATGTCCGTTCGGGCTGCCCAGCGCCAAGATCGGAGTGCCGGCGATCATGGAGTAGGAATCTCCAAGCTTGGCAATCTCTATATTTTCCAGATAACTGGCGGGGATTTCCTTGATCGGTATGGAGATCACAGCCAGATTAAGTTCGGTCTCATAATCCTGAATCTGTGCTTCCACGCTGAAGCTCTTGGAGAATTCCACGCGGATCTTATCTGCCTTGCGGATGCGGTCCAGACTGACCAATGCCAGCAGATCCACATTATCATTATGGACAATCAGTCCTGTTGTCTCTTCTGACAGCTCCACTGGGGTATCGAACCATACATCCTCGGTCTCTGTAATTCCGATTACTTTGATTAACGATTTATTGACATCGTAAGCCACCTTGCGAAGTTCTCCGAACATGTTGACATAATCACTCAGACTTGCTTCAATCCGGTTATCTACAACAACTGTATCGGGGATTTTCGAGATATTGTCTCCGGTCACTTCCGTATCCTTACCTGTCGTATTCTCAGGTGAAGGTGTTGCTGTTGGAGTGGGGGCCTCATCCTCCGGATATTCTGTCGGAAAATCAGCCGGTGTCTTCGTCTCTTCTTCCTTATGTAAAAGTCCATCCAGTTTCGGTTCGGCAATTACAAAGGTCACGGCGGCCACCAAACCAAACAGGATTGCCATGCATATCGTCATGGCAAAGGGCATCAGCCGTTTCTTGATCTTCTTGCGTTTCTTCTCTATAACCTGTTCCTTAATAAACTCAAAATCCTTCTTGTCATTCTCAGACATTCCTATTCTCCTTCAAGAGATTTAACAAAATTGAGAATTCTAATGATACATATGTCCTATTCTACCATCGACATATGAACATACTATGAATTATTTGTAAACAAAAGCCTGCCTTCATTATGCCACATTTCACCAGTTATTTCAATCTTATAATGCAAAAAGCCCCATTCAGAAGTTACCTGTCTGTAACTATCTGATCGGGGCTTTTGTATGATGATAACTGCTTTAGCCTTTAAAGCTGATCGTAGGATTAAAAGCTTTCATATACCACAGTCGCATCCAGCGGCTTCCGCTGGGTATCATGCCGGTCCGCACGCTTGCCTTCCCCGGCTTCATAGCCGATGGCAAGGATATTCACCGGTTCGATATTTTCCGGAATATGAAATTGTTCCCGAAGCTTTATCGGATCGAAACGGCAGATCCATACCGATTGTAAGCCGAGGGCTGTTGCCTGTAGAATCATATGATCCGTGACGATGGTTGCATCAATGTCTGCCACATCCTTCTGATCATAATCCCGCTTCCAGGTCTCAGTATGATTTGCACATACCACGATTGCCAGCGGTGCATGAAAGAATGTTGTCGCCTGAGCAAGCTTAGTTAGCCCCTCCGCCTCCTTTATAACCAACACGCGCTGCGGCTGATTATTGCAGGCAGTCGGAGCCACGCGGCCGGCTTCGAGGATTGCAGCCAGCTTCTCCTGTTCTACAGGTCGATCCTGATATTTTCTGGTTGAATAACGTGCTTTTGCAAGATTTAAGAAATCGTTCATAGGATTATCCTACTCCTCCCATATATTTATTTACAAATTTATTTTATATGATATGATGAAAAAAGGAAGTATGCACTTTAATGTAAGATACTATATAAAAGGAGAGTGTAATTTATGGCAAATTGGCCTTTAAGTGAACAGGGCTGTCCTATCGTTTATACCTTAGCAGTCGTAGGCGGCAAATGGAAATGGCTGATCATCTACGCATTATCGGAACAGGGTGTCTTACGGTATTCTCAGCTGAAGAAAGCCATACCCAACATCACTCATAAGATGCTGGCACAGGAATTGAAGGACCTGGAGTCAGAACAGCTTGTTTTCCGCAATGAGTATCCGCAGGTACCTCCGAAGGTAGAATATTCATTGACCTCCAAGGGTGAGACCTTAATTCCCATTCTCGATAAGATGTCCGACTGGGGACGAAGGAATATGACCTTGAATTTAAAGCAGTTGTCCTGATTCACGAATCATGAATTAGTTGTTTTATTTTTTTACAACTTAAGGTAAAATAGTACTAGTATCTTTTGACGCAATTCAAGGAAGCTACCGTATTTCGGAGCTTTCGGAAAGGCCTGACAGGAAATATGAACGAAAAAGCATTACGTACTCTGGAATATAATAAAATGATAGATAAATTGTGTGCTCTGGCGGGAACCGCCTCCGGCAGGGAATTATGCGCCGGACTGTTGCCCCAGACCGATCTGCCAACCATCGTAAGGCTGCAGAAACAGACCACGGACGCGCTGTCCCGGCTGCTGCGGAAGGGTAGTGTATCCTTTGGCGGTATTCATGATATCCGTCCTTCCATCATGCGGTTGAAGGTAGGCTCCTCTTTAAGTGCGGCAGAGCTGCTCCACATCAGCTCTGATCTGGATGCCACTCTGAGATTGAAAGCCTACGGAGGCTATACCGGCAAAGACAGCAATGACTTAACAGAGGATTCCCTGACGGAATTCTTCTCCGGTCTGGAGCCGCTGACCCCACTGAATAATGAAATCAAACGCTGCATCATTTCCGAGGAGGAAATTGCTGATGATGCAAGCCCTGCCTTAAAGAGCGTCCGCCGTGCGATCAAGAATGCCAACGACAAGGTGCACAGCGAGCTTTCTTCCATCCTGAATTCCTCCAGAACCATGCTTCAGGACAATCTCATCACCCAGCGTAACGGCCGATATTGCCTCCCCGTACGTGCCGAATATAAGAGCCAGTTCCAGGGTATGATCCATGATCAGTCCTCCACAGGCTCCACCCTTTTCATCGAGCCGATGGCCATAGTCCGCCTGAACAATGACCTACGTGAGCTCGCGGTCAAAGAGCAGGAAGAAATCGAAAAGGTACTGGCAGACTTAAGTAATCAGGCAGCGGAACAGGAGGAACATCTTACTTATGATTTTGCTACTCTGTCCGAGTTGGATTTTATCTTTGCCAGAGCCTCCTTGTCTAAGCAGATGAAAGGTTCCGAACCGATCTTTAACCAGAATGGTACTCTGAACATTAAGAAGGGGCGCCATCCTCTGATCGATGCCAAAAAGGTTGTGCCGATTGATATCATGCTCGGTAAGGACTTCAGCATGCTGATTATCACGGGTCCCAATACGGGCGGTAAGACCGTCACCTTGAAAACCGTCGGTTTACTGACGCTCATGGGTCAGGCCGGTCTTCATATACCCGCCTTTGACGGTTCGGAATTGGCCATATTCGAAGAAGTATATGCCGACATCGGAGATGAACAGAGCATTGAGCAGAGCCTCAGTACCTTCTCCTCCCATATGACGAATATCGTTAAAATATTAGAGAAAGCGGACAGAAAATCACTTGTATTATTTGATGAATTAGGAGCCGGCACCGATCCTACAGAGGGTGCCGCACTTGCCATGTCTATCCTGTCCCATCTCCACAAGAGTAATATCCGGACCATGGCTACCACTCATTACAGCGAGCTGAAGATCTACGCTCTTTCTACGGAGGGTGTCACCAATGCCTGCTGTGAATTTGACGTGGAGACCCTTCGTCCCACCTACCGCCTTCTGATCGGTATACCAGGTAAAAGCAATGCCTTTGCTATCTCCTCGAAGCTTGGCCTTCCGGATTATATCATCGAAGATTCGAAAAAGAGAATCGGTGAACAGGAGAAGAGCTTCGAAGATCTGATCAGTGATCTGGAATCCAGTCGTGTAACCATCGAGAAGGAACAGAGTGAGATCTCAAGATATAAAGCAGAGATCGAACAGCTGAAGAAAAACCTGGCGAAGAAAAACGAATCCCTGGATGCAAACAGAGAGCGCCTTCTTCGGGAGGCGAAGGAAAAGGCTGCATCCGTGCTTCAAGAAGCAAAGGATTTTGCTGATCAGAGTATCCGCCGCTATAACAAGTGGCTCCAGGAAGGCGGAGACATCAAGGACATGGAGAACGAGCGCAATTCCATTCGCGAGCGTTTAAGTGACAGCGAAAAGTCTTCTCCTAAGAATGCTCCGAAGAAAGGGAAGGAAATCTCACTTAAGAACCTCCGTGTGGGTGATTCCGTCAATGTCATCAGTCTTGGCTTAAAGGGTACCGTTAGTACCCTGCCCAATGCTAAGGGAGATCTTTTTGTCCAGATGGGAATCCTTCGATCTTTGGTAAATATGAAGGATATTGAGCTGCTTGAGGAGGAGACCGTCACCGCTCCCGGGCTGACCAAAACCCAGGGCGGAAAAATCAAGATGTCCAAATCCGCCAGTATCCATCCCGATATCAATCTGATTGGCAAGACTGTGGATGAAGCGCTTTCTGAATTGGATAAATATCTGGATGATGCCTATCTGGCTCACCTGCCGCAGGTAACCGTCATCCATGGACGCGGTACCGGAGCACTGCGTAATGCGATTCATGCCCACTTAAAGAAATTAAGTTATGTGAAAGCGTTCCGCCTCGGGGCCTTCGGTGAAGGAGATCAGGGTGTAACCATCGTAGAATTCAAGTAATTTATTATAAAACCTTACTGCAGAAAGGAGCTTGTCATGATAGCCAAGCAAAAAATATTAATTGTCGACGATGATGTCAATATCGCCGAGCTGATTTCCCTATATCTGACGAAGGAATGCTTCGATACCATGATCGTAAATGACGGTGAGGCTGCCATCCGTGAATTTGCAGCCTATGAGCCAAATCTTGTACTTCTGGATCTGATGCTTCCCGGTATTGACGGTTATGAAGTCTGCCGTGAGATACGAAAGACCTCCTCTGCGCCCATCATTATGCTGTCTGCAAAGGGTGAGATATTTGATAAGGTCCTGGGTCTGGAGCTGGGTGCGGATGATTATATCATCAAACCCTTCGATTCCAAAGAGCTGGTTGCCCGGGTACGGGCAGTACTTCGGCGTTTTCATCCGGTTGCCGCGGAGGAGCCGGAGGTCCCGGCACAGACCGGTGATTTTGTGGTTTATCCAGATCTGACCATTAATTTGAGTAATTATTCCGTTCAGTATCTGGGAGAGAACATCGAGATGCCTCCGAAGGAGCTGGAGCTTTTATATTTCCTGGCATCTAATCCGAATCAGGTATTTACCCGTGAACAGCTTCTGGATCACATCTGGGGTTATGAGTATTACGGGGATACCAGAACCGTGGATGTCCATATCAAGCGTCTCAGGGAAAAGATCAAGGATCACAGAGATTGGAATCTTGCTACTGTATGGGGCATTGGTTATAAATTCGAAGCAAGGACGGCTGCCAAAAGATAGCGGAAAGGTAGGGATGTGCCATGAGAAAGACCATTTGGT
>JAEZLY010000235.1 GCA_023414985.1 Bacillota bacterium
ATTGAGACCTTTGCCAAGTCCCTGAACTACGAAGTCGAGGATTTTGCCAAGGTTGCTTTATTTGCCAAGAATCCGATTGATCTCGGAACCAGATGTACCGTATTCATGAATTCCAAGGTAAAGCAGGCACAGAAGGAAGGTGCAACCGTTGCCGATATCTCTGCCGGTCTTGCTTATTCCGTCATTAAGAATGCGTTATATAAAGTTATCAAGATAACCAATCCCAAGGATCTCGGTGCAAAGATGGTGGTACAGGGCGGTACCTTTTATAATGATGCCGTACTCCGAAGCTTTGAGACCATCTCCGGCTGCTCGGCAGTAAGACCGGATATTGCAGGAATCATGGGTGCTTTCGGTGCCGCACTGATTGCCAGAGAGCATTATGAGGGTGAAACCAGCTCCATGCTTTCCATCGGGGAGATCAACGAGCTCAAATTTGAGACCTCGCTAGCCCGTTGTAAGCGCTGTACCAATAACTGCTTACTGACTGTCAATAAATTCACCGGCGGCAGACAGTATGTGACCGGCAACCGCTGCGAACGTGGTCTTGGCAAAGAAAAGAATATTGAGAATATTCCCAATCTTTTTGAATATAAATTAAACCGGTACTTTGATTATCCCGTACTTACGAAGGAGGAGGCAAAGCGCGGCATAGTGGGTATCCCCAGAGTGCTGAATATGTATGAGAATTACCCCTTCTGGCATACCTTCTTCACAAAGCTGGGTTATCAGATCGTACTGTCTCCTACCTCCAACCGAAAGATATACGAGCTGGGTATTGAGTCCATTCCGAGTGAATCGGAGTGTTACCCTGCGAAGCTTGTACATGGTCATACCAAATGGCTCATCGATCAGGGGATCAACTACATATTCTATCCCAGCATCCCCTATGAGCGGAATGAGGTTGAAGGGGCGAATAATCATTATAACTGCCCGATTGTAACCTCTTACCCGGAAAATATCAAAAACAATGTAGAGGAGTTGAAAAATTCCTCCATACTGTTCGATAATCCCTTCCTGTCCTTTGAGAGTGAGCAGATTCTGACAGATCGTCTTGTAGAGCATTTCAAAGAAAAAGGGATCCCCGCAGAGGAAATTAAGGAGGCATCTGCAGCAGCCTGGATCGAGCTAGCTGTTGCCAGAGAGGATATGCGTCAGAAGGGCGAGGAAACCATGGCCTATCTGCGGGCTTCCGGACGAAAAGGTATCGTTCTTGCAGGTCGTCCTTATCATATCGACCCGGAGATCCATCATGGTATTCCTGAACTGATTAATTCGTATGGAGTCGCGGTTCTGACAGAGGATTCCATCTCCCATCTGGGTGAGATTGACCGCCCTACCATCGTCATTGATCAATGGATGTACCACTCCAGATTATATGCCGCAGCTTCTTATGTACGCACCCAGCCAAATCTCGAGCTGATCCAGCTCAACTCCTTCGGTTGCGGTCTGGATGCGGTAACTACCGACCAAGTAAATGATATCCTGACCCAGTCAGGGAAGATCTATACTGTGTTAAAGATTGATGAGGTAAACAATCTTGGCGCTGCCAGAATTCGTATTCGTTCCCTGCTCTCCGCAGTACGGGAGCGCGAGGCAAAGCATATAACTCCTCATATTAAGTCCTCCGCACATCATAGAGTCATCTTTTCGGAAGAGATGAAGGAGACTTATACCATCCTCGCTCCGCAGATGTCGCCGATTCACTTTGATTTACTGGAACCCGCTCTACGCAGCGGCGGCTATAAGGTCGTCGTACTTTCGAACGATAATCGTCGTGCAGTGGATGTAGGTCTGCAATATGTTAATAATGATGCCTGCTTCCCTTCCCTTATGGTAGTCGGTCAGATTATGGATGCTTTGTTATCAGGAAAATATGATCTGAACAAGGTAGCCGTTATGATAACCCAGACAGGCGGAGGCTGCCGTGCCACCAACTATATCGGTTTCATCAGAAGGGCACTTCAGAAAGCAGGAATGTCACAGATCCCTGTCATTTCTTTAAGTGCTTCCGGATTAGAGAAGAACCCCGGCCTAAAGATCACTCCAAGGCTCCTGATTACAGCGATGCAGTCTCTGGTCTACGGAGATGTATTCATGCGGGTACTTTATAGAACAAGACCTTATGAGATGGTTCCCGGTTCAGCAAATGCCCTCCATCAGAAATGGCTGAAAATCTGTATCGAAAGTATAAAGAACGGCGGAAGCTGGTTTGAATATAAGAGAAATATCCGCGGAATCATACGTGATTTTGATAACCTTGAGCTGGATGAGACAGTGAAGAAACCGCGTGTCGGAGTCGTAGGTGAGATTCTTGTAAAATTCCTGCCCTCTGCTAATAACTTTCTTGTTGAGCTTCTGGAATCAGAGGGAGCCGAGGCAGTGGTGCCGGATCTGATTGATTTCTTTCAGTACAGTGCCTATAATGCTAATTTTAAGACCAGATATCTTGGAAAGAAGAAATCCAGTGCACGTATCAGCAATCTCGTCATCTGGGCTCTGGAGCAGCTTCGTGGTACCGCCAAGCATGCCCTGGCAAGAAGCAAGCGCTTCACTCCTCCGGTTCATATTAAGAAATTAGCAGCAATGGCAGAACCTGTTGTATCCATCGGTAACCAGACCGGTGAAGGCTGGTTCCTGACCGGTGAGATGCTGGAATTAATCCACTCCGGTGTAAAGAACATTGTCTGTACCCAGCCCTTTGCATGCCTTCCGAACCATATCGTTGGAAAGGGTGTCATCAAGGAGCTGCGCCGTCAGCACCCCGAAGCCAATATTGTTGCCGTGGATTATGATCCCGGTGCCAGTGAGGTAAATCAATTGAATCGTATTAAGCTGATGTTATCGACAGCTGTTAAAAATATGAGTAAGGAATAACATAGGGAAAGAGGGAGAGAAATGTTTAAGAACAAGGAAGGAAAGGTTCGTTCCGGCTGGAAGATTGCTGCCGTATTGGGCATTATATTGGCTGCTACCACCATTTTGACAGGCGCACTCGGCATGATCGTCGGTGGTTACCTGTCTGCATCCGGTGATATGACCGTAAAGAGCTTAACAGAAGTAACCTACACAAAACGCGGAGAAAACATCCTCCAGATTGTCAATTCTATTGCAATGCTTTTACAAGAAATTATCATGATTATCACACCGATCATAGCCTGGAAATTAACCATGAAGCGGAAACTATCCGAGATGGGATTGATAACACTGAAATCCCATACTGCTGAATTGATGATTGGTCTTGCCTTAGGTATTGTATCCATCACTGTTGTATTTGCAGCTTTAGTCCTGTCCGGTCAGGCCGAGGTACACTCCTGGACTCCGCGCTTTGCGTCCAGTCAGTTCATCTTTTTAATCGGATTTATCTTCGTCGGCTTTGCTGAAGAGATATTCGGTCGTGGTTATGTCATGTCTGTTCTGCGTCAGACGAAGAATAAGCCTGTGATCGTAATCGTATCTGCATTGATCTTCTCTCTTCTGCACTCTGCGAATCCGGGAATTGGACCGCTGCCGTATATCAACCTTGTATTATTCGGAATATTTACCGCATATATCTATCTGCGTTCCGGTAACATCTGGATGTGTATCGGCTATCACATTACCTGGAATTATTTTCAGGGTTATGTATATGGGTTCAAAGTAAGCGGTACCAACTCGCAGGGTATGCTGACAACCTCGTTTCCGAAGGATAGCCTGCTTAACGGCGGAGCTTTTGGACCGGAAGGCGGGTTCTTCGTAACCGCAGTCATCCTTCTTGGTATCCTGTTCGTGAAATTCTATTATAAGAACAGTCAGTTTGACTTTATGGCAGTGGATCAGCCGATCGATACACTACAGCAACCGCTCAACGAGACTCCTGCTGAAGCAGACTCTCAGGTGATTGCTGCTGAGGAAATCAAAACTCCTGATCAAGGAAATCATGAATAATAGCTTTAATATCATTTAGGGTAAGGACAACAACGTGTTCTATATGACACCTGTTATCCTTACCCTCTTTATTTTCAATCTTTTGAAACAGTTGTTTTACTATTTTATCTTAAATTACTTAGGTTCTGACCTGAGTCGGTCTACTGTCACCTATCCTTATTCATCGAAATAATCGTCCAGATCGTCATCCTCCGATTTCAGTTTTTTGTTCTTAGCTTTACTATTCTCCGTGCATGCTCCCATATCGATACCCTTTTTTTGATTACTGCCCTGATGCGTGAGTTCCTCCGACATCTCGCTGGCATATCCTGCATTCAGACTGCGTCTGTGGAGCCTTTCCATATCAGGTGCTTCCTTTCTCCGTCCAACAAGCCACATGACAAGATAGATTACAGCATAGAGCACAGTCATAGCTATTCCGGCAATTAAGCCGGATAACTGCCCTGAGATAAAGGGCATACTGACGATTACACCGATGGTTCCGATCAGGGCTAACCAGGAAGTAAAGGGAAAGCCTGGCATCTGACATTTACCTTTCGGTGGACAGCCGTGACATCTGCGAAAACGAATATGAGTTGCCAGAATTGCAGCGTAGGTTAAGAGCGAGGCAAACCCGCCGGAGCTGATCAGGAACAGATAAATTCTAGGAAAGAATAATCCTGCACCAAGGCCCACCAGCATGGCAATTCCGGAAAAAACAATCCCCCGGTAGGGTACGTCAGTGGTTTCTTTGAGCTGTTTGGGTGCGTGCCCCTCATCAGCCAGAGAACGGATCATTCTTCCCAGACCAAACATTGCTGCCATCATAGTAGACAGAATGGCTGTTACCAGGATAAAATTAATGACGCCGCCTGCCCAGCCCATTCCCCAACGACTTAGTGCTGCCACCATTGGACTGACCTGCTCCGACAGAATAGCGGTCGGGATTAAGGGTAAAAGCACTGCCACATAGAGAATATATAAACCCACCAAACCAATTACGGTATATGCAATCGCCCTGGGGATCGTCTTATTTGGATTCTCTGCTTCAGATGCTGCAAGTCCGATGATCTCAAAGCCTGCATAAGAGAAGATAACAATCAACATACTTCCTGCGATGCTTCTGATACCGCCCGGCATCAAAGGCTCATTCGCTACTTCTCCCAGACCGATCGGGCCGCCTCTGCTGATAACACCGATAATTAAGAGCAATGCTATGACGATAAATGCAGCTACGGCAAAAACCTTGACAAAGGATAGACTGCTTTCCAGCTTACTCAGTTTATCCGCTCCAAGTAGATTCACTAAGGTTACCGCGATGATGATTATGCTGCCCGATAATGGAATAGACAGAGTTGGCATCCACTCCCTGATCAGAATGGATATCGCTGTTGCTTCACTGGACATGGCCAGGACCATGCCGGTCCAATAGACCCAGCCTATGACAAAACCTGCTCCCGGACCGAACACCTGCGCGGTAAAGGTATAGAAGGATCCGGAATCCGGATTTGCTACCGTCAGTTCCGACAATGCATATAGTATAAAATAAATCAATATTCCGCCAAGTGCAAAGGATATGATAACGGACGGTCCTGCTGCCTGAATCGCAACTGCCGATCCCAGAAAGAAGGAACCTCCAATCACCGAACCCATTGCCATCATCGCCAAATGCCCTGCGGATAAACCCTTTTCCTGCTTCTTCATTATCATGCCTCCAGCTTACTAGATAATCTTATCACGAATTATTCCCTATCTGCCTGATTGCCAGAATATAAGGATATTTGTTATCATTGCTTTTTGTAGGAAATTCTATACCTAGTATTCCTTATTCGCAAAAATACATACCATAATCAGCTGTCGACCGTTTATAAACCATCTTATTTTTTCTCTATAGCTACACTTCCGCCCCGGACAATCTGGATTTTATGAAATTTATCATTTATTATTTTTATCAAATCGTTATTTTCTTCTTCTCCTTGAAGACATTCAAAAAGAACATGGTCAGAACTATAGTATATCATCGTAATATGGTATACCTCCGCGATCCGAAATGCCTCCTCGATCTCCTCTTTGGTACAATCCTCCAGGGACAGGAGCATGAGCTCCTTGGCATAAAAGGGTATTTTCGTCAGATCGATGACTTTAATCACCTCCACGCACCGGTTCAGCTGCTTTTTAATCTGCTCAAAGGTATTATCATCGCTTCTTAGTCCGATCGTCATTCTGGAAACCGTGGGATCATTGGTGATCCCTACCGTCAGACTTTCCAGATTATAATTCTTCCCGGCGAATAGCCCCGATACCTTTGCCAATACGCCTACATCATTTTCTACATAAAGAGATAACCATCTTTTCTTCATATATCAGCCTCCGTTCTTATCCTATAATCATTTCACTCAGTGACTTACCGCTCTGAACCATGGGTAATACCAACGAGTGACTGTCAATGATGAAATCTATAATTGTCGGGCCTTGCTTATTTGCTGCTGCCTGTTCCAATGCAGCCTTGATCTGCGAACCTTTCGTTACACGAATTCCCATTGCCCCATAGCTCTCTGCAAATGCTACGAAATCGGGCAGGTATGGCGGGCATTTTTTCTCCGGGTCCATACAGTTTTTTGCACAGCTCTTCCGATACCGCATGCAGGTTCCGGAATACCTGTTATCATAGAACAGCTCCTGCCATTGCCTCACCATACCAAGATATCCGTTATTCAGGATGCAGACGATGACCGGCAGCTCCTGTGCCATCGCGGTCGCCATTTCCTGCAGGTTCATCTGGAAGCCTCCGTCTCCGGTAATACAGAGAACTGTCTTTTCCGGGTTGCCAAGCTTAGCCCCGATCGCTGCAGGAAAACCATACCCCATCGTCCCGAACCCCCCGCTTGTGATCAGCTTCCTATTCTCATTAAGCTCCAGAAATTGCATTGTCCACATTTGATTTTGTCCAACATCTGCTACTACAATGGATTCCTGAAAGGATTGATTGATCTGTTCCAGAATGCGATAGGGTGTCATTTCTTCCTCGCTTTGAATGCTATTATTCTTCCCTCTATACGCTTCAATGCGTTCCAGCCAATCCTTTGTATTAAGCGGTTCGGCCTTCTCTAATAGCTTACCTACTGCCAGCTTTGCATCCGCTACGATCGGAATATCAACAACGATGTTTCTGGAGATCGACGCTGCATCAATATCGATATGGATAATTTTTGCAACCTTGGCAAATTCGCTTATTCTTCCTGTAATCCGGTCATTGAACCTGGTACCGATGGATAAGAGAACATCGCATTCATTAATCGCGCGGTTGGAGGCAATGTTCCCGTGCATGCCAAGATTACCGATTGCGAGCGGATGATTGGTGGGTAGGATTCCTTTCCCCATCAGGGTTGTGATAACCGGGATATTCATCCGCTCAACCAACTGCAGCAGCTCCTTATGTGCATTTGCGATGACCAGCCCGCCGCCGGCAAGAAGCACCGGTCTTTTTGACTGTTCCAATAACTCCAGGGCTTTCTTGATCTGTCCCATATGAACTCCCGAATTTGGTTTATACCCTCTGATTGTTACTGTATCCGGATAGACATCATCTCCCTCCTCCAGCATGATGTCTTTGGGTAAATCTATGATGACCGGCCCCGGTTTGCCGGTCTGTGCGATAATAAAGGCTTCCTTGATGATTCTTCCCAGATCCCTGCGGTCACGAACTACAACACCGTATTTACAGATGCTCCTTGTAATCCCGATAATGTCCGCCTCCTGAAAGGCATCATTGCCGATCAGTGGTGTCGGTACCTGTCCTGTGAAGCATACCAAAGGAACACTATCATAGTTCGCGGTCGCAATACCGGTAACCATATTGGTCGCTCCAGGCCCGCTTGTAGCAAGACATACTCCCACTTTTCCTGTCGTTCTGGCATATCCGTCTGCTTCATGTACCATTGCTTGTTCATGTCTGGGCAGAATTAGTTCAACCTTATCCTGCTTATAAAGCGCATCAAAAAGATCAACGACAAAACCACCCGGATAGCCAAAAAGCTTCTCTACTCCCTCACTGATTAATGCCTTTACCAAAAGTTCCGTTCCTTTCATCCTGCATTCCTCCTTTTTTATATTCCTTTCAAATCGTAAAAGAGCATATCATAAGCAATAAAAAAGCCCTAAGCTAAAGTTATTAGCTTAGGGCGAATATTGCATCCGTGTTACCACCTAAATTCAGAGATCTGTCCGGTATCCCGGCTAGGTATTCTCTGCACTCTGCCAGTACGGATAAACTTATGCTGACAGAGAAAAAGTACAGATAGGTTATCGATACTGCTTTCCTTTTAACGGTGGAAAACTCCGGTGAAGTCTACTTAAGGATTCTCATCCTGTTCAATTCACTGCTCAAAGGCTACTTCGACACCTCCCATATGAAGATTTTCACCTGCCATCTTCTCTCTGAGATATGAGTGAGTGTGTACTCCTCCTCGTCACTGCATTTACGATATGCTCTTATTGGTGCTTAGTATATCAAAGGGGTCAAGACTTTGTCAAGCGATATTTTCTGCAATTACGATAGCCTAATCCGCAATGTTACTTATCACACACCAGAATAACCGTACTTCCTGTCTGAAATACCTTTTCAACCTTTTTAAAGCCGGCTTGTAACAATAGCTTCTTCTGGTTCTCTACAGTACAAGGTGTATCATAATGATAAAAGCCCCCTGAAATATTCAATTCTCTGCGGATTCTATCAATCTCCGCATAATAGAAATCCTCTTCCTCCTGATTCTCAGCCATATAATCACACTCTACATATCTTCCGCCGGACTTGAGCCCTTCGCAGAGCCTGGTATAAAGACCGAGCTTTTCTGCATGGCTGAAATGATGAAGTGTCATACAGGTTACCGCAGTATCAAATTGTTGAAAGCCAAAGTCATACTCAAAGTAGCTCATCTGATGTACTGTGATAGCTTTCCCCTCATACTTATCTTTAAGTTTATTCAGCATCTCTGCGGACAGATCAATCCCAGTCACTCTCATATCCGGGTTCTTCCTGAAGATCTCTTCCAGCTCCAATCCCGTTCCGACACCTAAATCCACCAGGCGAAGCCCCTGACGCTTCTCTATGTATTTGCTGATTTCATGATAAGCCTCTTTCGCACCCTGCACCTCGTTCAACATGTGCTCCTCATAATTCCCTATTCTGGCATCAAAGAAGCTTCCCATCTCCTCTAATATTGCTTTCATTCTGTTCCCCTCGTTCCCTGAATTCCCCTCCACAAGATAACTTCAAATTATTCATACAGAATTTCTGTTATGTAATTTTACTGTTCCTCCTGAACGAGTACGATTCTTCCTGTTTTCCAGCTTAACATAAGCCGCATATGAGGTAAACCTTAAAGTCGATTCATAATGATCGAGAAGCCTGGCATACTTACAAACTATGAATTGTCTTATTAAAATCAGTTGATATTCTCTATCTGCCAATCAATCGGATTGATTCCATTCCCTTGAAGAAATTGATTTGTCCTGCTGAAATGTTTACACCCGAAGAACCCCCGGTAAGCTGATAACGGACTCGGATGGGGTGCCTCGAGAATCAGATGGTTCGGGTTATTTAACATGGAACGCTTCATCTGTGCAGGTCTTCCCCACAACAGAAATACAATCGGTCGATCCTGTGCATTCACTGCTTGAATTACAGCATCCGTAAACCGCTCCCAACCCTTTCCCTGATGGGAATTAGCCTGATGTGCCCTGACGGTAAGGACGGTATTCAGAAGCAGTACGCCCTGCTTCGCCCATTTCTCCAGATACCCGTTGTTCGGGATATAGCAGCCCATATCCTCCCGAAGCTCCTGATAGATATTTACCAGGGAAGGAGGAATCTCTATCTTAGGCTTCACGGAAAAACACAAACCGTGGGCCTGTCCTTCGTTATGATAAGGGTCCTGACCAAGGATGACCACCTTCACCTGACTGAGTGGTGTAAAATGAAATGCATTGAAAATATCCTCTGCATTAGGATAAATGACGGTTTGGTTATATTCCGTTTTAATAAACTTATATAATTCAGTATAATATGGCTGCCGGAACTCATTTCCGATTGCATCCAGCCAATCGTTATTAATTGCCCCCATATTCTTATCCTCTTTTCATAAACTAAGCCGGCTGGTTAGTATGACTGCTCATGCTGATCCATCCGGCTCTTAATCAATATCTACATTCTTACACTGATGCCCTTTTCGCTTAGGTAATGCTTTACTTCCATGATTTCCAGCTCCTTATAGTGGAATAAGGAAGCAGCAAGTGCAGCATCTGCTTTACCGGTTGTCAAAGCCTCATAAAAATGCTCCATTGTACCGGCGCCACCGGAAGCAATGACAGGAACCGGAACATTCTCTGAGATGGTTCTGGTTAATTCCAGATCGTAACCATCCTTAGTTCCGTCACAGTCCATACTGGTCAGAAGAATCTCACCGGCACCAAGCTCACAGGCTTTTCTCGCCCATTCTACCGCATCTATACCCATATCGACACGACCGCCATTCTTATAGATGTTCCAGCCGGAGCCATCCGGTCTTCTTTTCGCATCGATTGCAAGAACGACACACTGGCTTCCGAATTTATCCGCAGCCTCACTGATTAAGGTAGGATTTAGGATCGCCGCCGTATTCACAGCAATCTTATCCGCTCCTTCCCGGAGGATTACCTTAAAATCCTCAACGGTCCGAATACCGCCTCCGACAGTAAAGGGAATGAATACAGTCTCTGCTACTCGTCTGACCATATCCATCTTGATCGTTCTTGCGTCAGAGGATGCCGTAATATCCAGAAATACAAGTTCGTCTGCTCCTGCCTTATCATAAGCTGCTCCAACCTCAACCGGGTCTCCCGCATCTCTCAAATTAACAAAATTAATTCCTTTCACTACCCTTCCGTTATGTACATCCAAGCATGGAATAATTCTTTTCGTCAGCATACTCTCTCTCCCATCACAGTATATTGATCTTCTGTCCCATTATTACAGACTCGCAAAGTTCTTCAGGATTTTCAGTCCCACCTCACCGCATTTTTCCGGGTGAAATTGGCAACCGAAGATATTATCTTTCTCCACAGATGCATCAATCAGTGTGCTGTAATGGGTCGTAGCTGCAATATCACAGCGGTTCTTTGCTTTTAAATAGTAGGAATGAACAAAGTATACATAAGAATCCTGTGAAATCCCGTTGTACAGCTTTGATCCCTCCCTGATGGTAAGAGAATTCCACCCCATATGAGGTATCTTAATCCCCGGATTGTCAGGAATGCGAAGAATCTCTCCTTCCAGGATGGATAAGCCTTCTATGCCTCCGCCTTCTTCACTGTGTTCAAAAAGCATCTGCATCCCAAGACATATACCCAGAAACGGAGTCTTCTTTGCTATGATATCCTTTACTACCTCAACCAAATCATACTGGTGCAGCTTATTCATAGCGTCTCCAAAATGGCCAACGCCCGGAAGAATTACCTTATCCGCATTCAGCAATTGCTGTTTGTCTCTGGTGATGATTACCTCTTCCCCCAACTGAAGCAGTGCCTTCTCCACACTCTTCAGATTGCCTGCATCATAATCAATGATTGCGATCATAGTTACTCATTCCTTTACTTTAGGATTTATTTATTCATTTTTTCAAACACAACATCATATACTGCAAGGCTGTAATCCTTCATGCTTGGAATGGTGTTCAGCCTCACAGCCTCCTCCTCAGTCAGATTAAACTTTTTATTCAGCTCGGCCAGAATCTGTTCTCTGACATAGTTCAAATCCGATTCTACCCCCAGCATCCTGGCAAGTTCAATGTATTTATCATATCTCTTCAGACCCTTTAATAAAGAATCCAGTGCCTGCGGATATTCTCTAATATTATAATAATTATTGTAAGAATTCAACTGCTTATTTACAAACATGACTGTTGCAATCTTTTCATACAATTCCAGATCCTCATCCTTCAGCTCAACACCATAGACCTCGTAATAAGCTTCCGTATACTTCTGCTTTGAAAAATAATCTTCTGCGTGTTGAATATTCAAGGTATAGGACATGATATTCGTACCAAGAATCAGAATTGAGGCTAACGCACCGAAAAAGATAAATACGATGGCAGCTCCCATGCGGTTAATCCTTCCGGGATCTTCATTGATCTCATCGATTACCTCGATGGCTTGCTTTGCTTTTTTCTTTTCTGCCTTCGCTTTCTTCTTCTCTGCTTTCTTATCAACCGGTGCCGGTTCTTCCTCAGTATCTTTTCCGGGTTTTCTGCCCTGGCCGCCTGCATCTTCCGCTGCAGGTGCATCGGTACCCTTTTTACCCTTTTTCTTGCCCTTTTCCTTCTTGGGCTTTTCGCCCGGAACTCCGGTATCCTCTGCTTCCTTCTGTTTCATCTCCTCAGCAAAATGTGCTGCGGTCTTCCCATCCTTTACATTGCCAAATAATCTCTGAAACAAATTGCCTGTGGGCTTTTCTTTCTTTCCCTTAGCTTTTTTATTTTTTTTCTGCTTTGTTTTTTTGCCTCTCCCTGCTTTCGAAGCTCCCTCTTTTATATCAGAATTAGCTTCATCCGAATCAAAATCTTTTAATGATGAAACTGCGGTAAGTGCATCGGAAAATACTTCTCCGATGTCTCCCGGCATATTCTCAATATTAATATCTTTATCAGGATTATTTACGAAATGATTGATGGCTTTTAAATCATCCGACATAGGATCATCTCCTGATATCTGGTTAAGTAGCTCCAGAAAATCAGTATCCTCCGAGTCTAATGCCTCAAGACCGTGATCCTCCGCAGTATGATTAAATTCCTCTATGGGTTCCTCCTCTGAAAAGGTGTGAAACATGTCCTCATCCGGAGAATTGATATTCTCTGACAGAGAAGGTTCAGTATCTGTATGTACGATATCTTGTTTCTTTTCTTCCACAACATTTGGATCCGATTGATCAAGACTATTCAGCAATTCGTCTAAGTCCAGGTCCAGTCCGGTATCCTCCGGCAATTCTTCGATCTCCTGAGGTATGATATTATCCTCAACCATTGACAGATGTGGCTCTTCCTCCTCTAATACTCCGCTGAAGAACTCCCCGGCATCCTCCGAAGTCATATCATTCGGTTCAGAGAAATCTTCAATGGTCTCCTCCGGCTCGTCTAAGGCTATTGACATATCTTGGTCTAAAGTTGTGGCTGTCTCAGCTTCCGTCTCTGCTATCACTGCCTCTTCATTTGAATCTGCACCGGAAAGCAGCTGGGATACCTCTTCCCCAAATAAATCCTCGTCACTGATGATGATATCACTGTCCATGTCCTTTAAATCATCATCAAAACTAATCGGATCAAAATCCTCAATATCACTAAAATCAACCCTGAATAAATCGTCATTTTCCAGCCCGGATTCTAATTGTTCCTCTGATCTACCAGTCGTTTCCGACTTAGAAGACTTCTTATTATCCGAAGTTTTTCTGACATTCTCTGCAGGGTTGTCGTGATTGCTTTCTTTATTCTTTTTCTTATAAACAGTTTCAACAGGTTCAGATGTATTTTTGACCGAATTTAACAGACTGTCCAAATAAGATTCATTTAATTTCCCATTCTTCTTATTCTGACAGTCCTGGCAATATTCTGCACCATCAGGTATATCGGTTTTGCATAATTTACATTTTGCCATTCAAGCACCGTCCAATATATTCGTAAATTGATATATATAATCTCTTTCACAACTCATAACGCAATATAATACAATAAGACTATATATATTTCGGATATATCTGCGAATATCTTAACCCACGTTAACCTGCGGATTGATATCATTTATTATTTTTCTTAATTCTACAACTTCAATTTTTCTTTCTTCGCGAGCCAGGATACCTAATACTGCCCCTTTGACCGTCGTACTGAGCTTCTTACCCGGCTTGGTAATATCAGTAGTCATAACTCTGTGTATCCCTTTCACGCTATCAACATGAAATGCAGTATTAAGATTTGCAATACTCGTAACAATCAGCATCTCTGTCTTTATTTCATCCGCTTCCGTAAGCTTTAGGCTTTGGGCAAAATTCACAATCGGAATAAGAAAATCTCTGGGTTTTATAATACCCTCTATATTGGGATGAGCATTTGGTATTGGTAAAGACTTTTTCTGATAGGGTAGAATCTCTCTAATGTCGTTCACATCTACACCGTATGAATTTCCGCCTGCCCTGAACTCCAAAATCTCTATTTCCTTCGCTACCCCGCTTCCTAGTATGTCTTTCTCCATACTCATACCTCCATATCATTCGTTTGAGTGATCCAATGTTTATCAAACCCCTTAAAGGTTTATTTATATTATAGTGTTAAAGTGATGTTTTGTAAAGTGCGCAAATGGTTGGAGACCTTTCACTCATGATATTTCGCTATCTGTATTGCTCAGGAACGGTCTCTTCCTCATAATGATTAATCAGATATTGCAGATGCTTTGCCAAATCCTCTCCCTTCAATATGTCCCCATGACTCGGAAGTGCCATGGAAGGGTATAAATTCTTCAGCTTTAATACGGACTTTCCGGATGCAACCCAATCCTGTGTCAGATACGCAGGTGGACCTTTTACATCATCGATACCACTAATAACCGACAGTAAAGATTCCTGCTTTGTCGTTGTAAAGGCATCCCCAACGATCAACACTTTATCGGTATCCCTAAAAAACGAGACATGACCTTCACAGTGTCCGGGGGTATGAATCCACTCCCATCCCTCCATGACCGATATCCTTCCCTCCGGTTCCAGCGCAGTAATTCGGCTGCCCAAATCAATACCGCTATTGGGGAAGACTGAGGACATCTTTGCAATTAATCCCTCGTCAGCGGATGGATCTCCTTTCGGATAATCCTTCCGCCCTGTCAAATAAGGCAGCTCAAGCTCATGAGCATACACCTTCATGTTCCAGGTATCGGCTAACTTTTGTACAGATCCGATATGATCAAAATGCCCATGTGTCAGCAGGATGGCTTTGGGTCTGCTGTTCTCTCCAAAATATTCTTTTGCAGTGGTAAGAATAAAGTCATAGGAGTTCTCAAGTCCCGTATCAATCAACACCCAATTCGTACTGTTGCTCATTCGCACCATATATGCCTTCACTATGGTAAAATCCAGCATAATGATATCGGTTGTAATCTGTTTCGCCGAAGTTGTCAATTTGGATAAACCCTTTACGATTTCGTATATCATTTGTTTCCTCCAATTAGATGAACATATTTTTGTTTACAGCTAATATTAGTTGCGTTTCTCTATAAATTTATACATTCCTCTAATTGGTCTTTCTGTTATCTTTCTGTTATAGCAAAATACCATCAAGAATGATTCATCCTCTGATTTCAAATGATTTGATACACAAAATTCCCTGAAAATTTCTTAAATAATTAGACAACAAAAAAACTCAAAACATTTCTGTTCTGAGTCTATGTTTCCCTTTTTGATTGACTAAAACCTACACTAGAAAATGTCATCCAAACATTAAACATTTTATTCAAAATGTAAACATTCTGAAGAATGTCTTAACAAACCATATTAGGTCAAGCCCTCGACCTATTAGTAACAGTCAGCTCCATGCGTTACCACACTTC
>JAEZLY010000241.1 GCA_023414985.1 Bacillota bacterium
CCGGTTATCATATATAACGGGGTCATAAGGACCGGAAGAACAGATGCCGCAGCCACGAGCAGGTGAATCTTTCTGGACATTGTTCTCCCGGTCAGTAGCTTTACCAATCTTGTCAGAGCATAGATCATCAAGCCGCAGCCGACTGCAGAGATGCAGGCAAATAATAAATAAATCCCTTTACTTTCTATTATGTTAACAACCTCATAAGCAGTAACCATCTGCTCCAGTAGAATCAGGGTAAGTGCCATTGCAGATAGCAGCAGATACTTCATCGACGCTTTTCTATATTTCAGCCAGCCGAAGAATCCGACAATCAAAAAAGAAAAGCCCATGGTATAGGTAATAAAATAAAGAACTATGATCAAATGTTTTGTCATACTTTACACTCCTGTTTTACACCAAAAACAAATTCTTGAACTCTATTTTATCATCAGTCCATAGCTCAGGCAAGAGCAACATTCCGTAGTTCTCCGGCATGCAAAGCCGTCCCCATACGGATCGGAGGAATTTCACTGATTACGTAATTAGGTCTGACGCAAAAAGTCAGCGAAAACGAGGGCAAGGATAACCGGCATCCCTAACTCAAGGTACCTGTTATCCTTGCCCTCACATTATTGAAATGTTATTCGCCAACCCCTTAGTACAGGTTAGCCGGGAGTTACATCTGACAAACCTTATGCGGATTGAGAATTCCGCTGGGATCGAAAGCCTTCTTAATTCCTCTCATGATTTCTACCGTTGCGGGATCCATGGCTTCAAACAGATAGGATTTCTTTGCATATCCGATTCCATGCTCTCCGGATACCTGTCCCTTCAGTTCTCTGGCTTTCTCATAGATCTTATCCATGGCAGCATTCATTCTGTGTTCCCATTCCTCTTCGCTCAGTTCATCCTTAAGGACGTAAGCATGAAGATTACCGTCTCCGGCATGACCAAAGCTTTTGATCCGGATATCCACCTCCTGATGCAGGTTATGAATATATTCCACCATCTCATTGACTGCACTTCTGGGTACTACGACATCGACCTCGTCCATATAGCTGGTTGAACCTTTAATCGCCTCCAAGAATGCTCCTCTTGCCTTCCAGATGGATTCCTCTCTTTCGTTCGTATCTGAAATGAGGATATCCTTTGCTCCCTGTTCAAGACAGATCTTTGCAGCACCTTCATAAGCTTTCTCAATTTCTTCGGTCGTATTACCGTCGAATTTCAGAAGCAGATAGGCATCCGCTGAATTGTCAGGGAATTTCTTACCAAGATATTTCTCCGCATCCATGATTACTTCTCTCTGCATGAACTCGATTGCCGTCGGCGCCGACTTCGACTTGATGATCATCGGTACGGTCCGGATGGCAGCTTCAAGACTCGGGAACGGTATTAAGAGGCTGATTGCCTTCTGAGGCAGGGGAATCAATTTCAGTATTGCCTTCGTAATGATACCGAGCGTCCCCTCAGAACCAACCATCAGATCCTTCAACGCATAACCCGTACTGTTCTTAACCACCTTACCACCGAGCTCAACTACGGTTCCGTTCGGAAGTACTACCTCGAGTCCGCGCACATAATCTCTGGTAACTCCGTATTTTACCGCTCTCATGCCACCGGCATTGGTACTGATATTACCGCCTATGGTGGCTGACTTTTCACCGGGATCAGGAGGATAGAACAGCCCTCTGTCCTGCACATAAGCGCTGAGCTCCATCAACAGCACTCCTGGCTCTACCGTAATGGTCAGATTATCTTCATCTAACTCAAGGAAACGGTTCATCAGGGTCGTCTCCAGCATGATTCCGTGTTCCATCGCTACAGAAGCTCCTACCAGACCGGTTCCCGAGCCGCGGGGAGTCACCGGAAGATTGTTCTCATAAGCATATTTCATGATTTTTGAGACCTCTTCGGTGCTTAACACCTTTACTACGATATCCGGATAGCTTTCAGTATCGCTAAGCTCATCGTGGCTGTATTCTTCATTGATATTCTCACCGTAAAGTACCCGCTCCGGATCATTTATAATCGAATTGATATATTCAATATCTTCCTGACTTAATTTTTTATAACTCATAGTTCCTCCATTCTGCCGTTACTGTGACATTTTTAAATTATGAGAAGTCTTTCTCATCACCCTGCAATCCTTTTTCCTTCTTTGATCTTACTGATCAGTTCAGGCAGGATCTCGTATAAGTCACCCACTAGTCCGTAGTGTGCAATTTTGAAGATAGGAGCATTCTCATCCTTGTTGATGGCAATGATATGATCCGAATTGTTCATGCCTGCTGCAAACTGGACGGAGCCCGAAACACCTGCAGTAATGATCAGTTTTGGTCTTACAGTTCTTCCGCTTAAGCCCACCTGACATTTTGCAACCATCCAGCCGGCTTCCATCACGGGTCTGGTACAGGCAAGAGAACCACCCAGCAGATCAGCAAGCTCCTGCAGCATTTGAAGATCCTCTTCCTTCTTAATGCCACGTCCGGCCACGACCAGTACCTCGGCTGCCTCGATGAATTGCTCCTTCTCCTTCGCGATGATATCCAGTACCTCTACCTTGCTTTCCAGCTTATCCTGTTCGATCTCGCTCAGGATGATTTCACCGCTTTTTTCTGCATTCCTCTTCGGTGCATCCATCACCTTATAACGTACTGTTGCCATCTGCGGTCTGTGGTTCGGTGTCAGGATCTGTGCCATAATATTACCACCAAAGGCAGGTCGGATCTGAATCAGATCGGTATTCTCTTCGATATCGAGAATTGTACAGTCTGCGGTCAGACCGGTCTTCATTCTTGCTGCAAGTCTCGGTGCCAGCTGTCGTCCTACGGGAGTTGCTCCCATCAGGATCGCTGTCGGTCTTACCTTCTGCACGAAATCCTCCAAGACCGAGGTATAGGGCTCTATCTTAAAACGATCCAGCTCTTTTCTATCATATAAGAAGATCTTATCTACCGAATAATGAAGAAGCTCCAGGGATGACTCTGAAAGTCCGCTGCCCATCATGACTGCATATACAGGATGGTTGATTTTCGCTGCCAGCTCTCTGGCCTTACCGATCAGCTCGTAAGTAACCGGATGAATCACTCCGTCAATGTGATCCACATAGACCGCAATACCGTTCCATAAACTCTTATCTATTGCTGCTATTTCTTCTTCCACATATTCCACGGCACCCTTCGGTCCCTTTTTCACACATAATTTACACATCTTGCAGGCGGCATTGATGATGAGCTCGCCGTTTTTATTTTCCATTGCTCCGAAGGGGCAAAGACTGATTACCTCATCAATATTTCCTACCAGCTTCTGATTTACTACCAATTTAGCCATTGACTGTTTCCTCCTATATAAATTTCAGCTCCTGAAGTGTATGGAGCATATTGTTCGTAAGCTCCGTCTTCATACCTGTCCACATCTCCCTGTGCGCATTGCTCTCGGGAGGAAATATTCTCTGTACCTGAGTCGGCGAACCATTCAACCCATAATGCTTCTCTTCCTTGTCCTCCAACTGATCCAGTGAAATTACTCTAATTTCACGTTCCTTGGTCTCCAACTTTTTAAGATAAGAAGGAAGTCGCGGCATGAAGATATCCTTATCCACACAGAGAAGACAAGGGAACCAAACCTTGGCGATCTCAATATCATGTGTCATATCCATCTCAACAGTGACAGTATCTTCTTTCAATTCAGCTATTCTTGATACATTCGATACGCTGGGGATATTCAGCCATTCCGATACCTCCGGACCCACCTGGGCAGTATCACCGTCGGTGGTCTGCTTTCCGCAGAGGATCAGATCAAAGACCCCGAGCAGCTTAATTGCCTGGGCAATGGTATAGCTGGTTGCCAGTACGTCAGCCCCGCCAAATTTACGGTCAGAGATCAATACTCCGTCATCCACTCCCATGGCAAATGCTTCTCTGATGACAGCAGCAGCCTGCGGGGGACCCATAGTAAGAACGCAGATTTTACCTCCCACCTCTTCCCGGATGCGGAGCGCTGACTCAATCGCATAGAGATCATAAGGGTTCATCTTGGATTCCACCCCGTTTCTTTTCAGTACACCGGTGACCGGATCAACTTCAACCTTGTTGCTGTCCGGAACCTGTTTGATGCAAACTAAAATATTCATACAAATCCTCCTTCATAAATGATATAAATTTTGTTATATGGATCAGGAGGATTTATCCTCCTTCAAAATAGATAAATGCTATTACAACAGTCGTGCACCGATCAAGGTCACTACACCTACGACAGCCACAAACAGAACAAACCATTTGATGGTTCCTTTTAGCAGAACACTTTCTTTCCCCTGCAGATTAACCGCTGCCACAGCTACTGCGATGCTCTGAGGTGATATCATCTTCGCAGTGATCGCTCCTGCTGTATTGGAGGCTGCAATCCAGGACTGATTCAGATCCAGTGCCTTAGAGGTCTCCAGCTGAAGACCGCCGAACAATACACTTGCCGAAGTGCCGCTGCCCGTAACAAAGGTTCCGATGGAACCAAGGAACGGTGCAAAAAGAGGATAGAAGGAGCCGGTCACTGTGACAAACATTAAGGCAATCGAGGAAATCATTCCGCTGTAACCCATAATTTTTGCCGTTGCCATAATACAGATGATTGTGATTACCGTCTTACTCAGCTGCTTTATGGTTCTTCCGAAGATCTTAATCATATCGGTAAGAGTCGCTCCCTGCAGCCTGCCGCCGATGAGTGCTGCCAGGATAATCCACAGACCGGGAGTAGTAAGCCAGGAGAAGGTATAAGGTGCCGCATTTTCTCCGGTATAGATATTCACAACGGTCTTCGCTGTTGCCAGAAGCGTATTGAGCGGAGCAATCAGCTTGGAGGTCATGAGCAGGAACACAAAGATCAGAATGAAGGGGCTCCAGGCGATCAATGCCTTTTTCGCATCAATCCTCTCTTCCTTTCTTGCTTCCAGCAGGAATTCCGGATCAGCTTTCTTTTTCGCAAAAAGCTTTGTGGCGAGTAAAGTTCCGAACATGGAGCAAACAGAACCGATGACTACAGGAAGCTCCGCACCCAGATAGCGGGCAACCAGATATTCGGGTATCAGGAAGGACAATCCGGAGATCAAAGTAATCAGCGCAACTCCTTTGAAAGCCTTCTTCGATTTTCCCGTTAGATAGACCAATACAAAAGGAGTAAGCAGGATCAAAGGAACCAGCAGGAGTACGGTATCGTTGGAAAGGCCGATGACATCCAGCCCTGTGATCTTTGCCAAGGTCGTCGTCGGAATGCCGATGGAACCGAAGGCTGTCGGTGTTGCATTGGCAAGCAGGCAGACAATCGCTGCAAATACCGGATCAAAGCCCAATGCCCATAGCATACTGGCAGGAATAGCAACTGCAGTTCCGAAGCCTGCCATACCCTCCATGAAGCCGCCAAAGCCCCAGGCAATCAACAATACTAAAATTCTTTTGTCATTCGTAACACCCGCTAACATTTTCTTAATGGTCTCCATATTGCCGGTAGAGACACATACATTATAGGTAAAGATTGCTGCTACTATGACGATGATAATCGGCCATAGAGCCAATGCGGTTCCCTCAAGCGCTGCTGTGATGCTTTCCCCAAATGGCATCTTCCACACAGTTACCGCCAATACATAAGCCATTACCATTGCCACAACGCAGGCTTTAAATCCCGGTATCTTCAGGACAGTAAGTGCAACAATCAGCCAAAGGATCGGTAATAGGGCAAGAATAAATGCTACAGTCATGTTCATCGTTGTCTCCTTCTCTTGATCAGTAATAAAATCATGTGAATTGGTAGTACCAATTTTAAGACTAAAAAAATGTTGCATCACAGGAAGTAATGCAACAACTCTCTACCAAGTCTAAAATTGGTAGTACCACTTGTGTAGTTTTATTATACTTTGACAGATAACCCCTGTCAACAAACGTCATTTTTTTAACAAAAGCGATCGACCTCTATTGCCATTTATGTACTATTGCACAACAGACCACTCTTCCTGAGACAACTTTTCGTCAACAACGCCAAAATGCTTATTTATTGCATCATAAGCCAATTGCTTGTCTCTGGTAACAAGGCTTTTCACCATATCATTGTGAGCTTCCCACAGGATAAATTTACTATCCGGAGAGCTCAGGATTTCCCTTCTCAAGTCACGGACAAATTCATCAATCAAATCGGATAAAGCCTGAAGGATCGCTATGATCAAATTATTCCCGGAAGCTTTGGCAATGGCATAATGCAGCTTTTTATCCAAAATGATATTACTCTCTTCCGTACCATGCTCCAGCTTGGCAAGTGTATCCTCCAGCACTGCGATCTCTTCCTTCGTAATATGATCAATCGCGAGCAACAGAGCCTGCAGCTCCAAGCCCCTTCTCAGTTGGCTGACCTGCTTATAGTCTATTTGATTCAAGAGAAACATCATGGACATTGCCTCTACGAGATTAGTCTCAAAGCTACCGGTCAGATAATTCCCCGCACCCTGTTGGCTCGAGATCACACCCATGATGTCGAGCGTGCGGATTGCTTCCCGGACAGAATTCCGGCTGATTCCCAAGGTTGCGGAAAGCTCCCGCTCGGCCGGTAATCTGGAGCCCATCTCAAGCTTTCCCTCACGGATCTGCTGCTTAATATATTCAATTACTTTCGTGTAGGATTTCTGATGTAATTCCTTCTCTTCCATAAGGATGCTCCCTCTCTAGGTATTATCTTTCACTTACTTACATTATTTTATCATATCCTCTGATGCAAAACCATTGTAATTTTCCCCGAATAGAAATCCGTATGAATACCTCAAATATTCATACAATATGGTAATAGTTTGACAATACATGGAATGATGATATAATTTTAGAATGATGGCAAATATAGCAGAAGATAGATATTTCAATGAAAAGGAGCGTATCAGGTATGTCCGAACTTTCTACGAATAACCAGCGCCAGGCTTTTATTAAAACTATTTTGGAGGATGATAAATCTGCTGCCGAGGAGGAAGAAATTCTTCATCAACTGCTGAAGGAATACATTTCAAAGGATGCAATTTCGGAGCATGATAAAAACATTACTTTTGGTCAACGGGCGGCGGATAATCTCGCAAAGTTTGCCGGAAGCTGGACCTTTATTATTGCCTTTTTTCTCATTCTGACCTCCTGGATTGTGCTCAATGGTTTTTTATTAAGAAGATCCTTTGATCCATATCCGTTTATTTTATTGAATCTGATCTTATCATGCCTCGCTTCCATACAGGCTCCTGTTATCATGATGAGTCAGAACAGACAGGAAGAGAAGGATCGTCTTAGAGGAATTAATGATTATAAGGTTAATTTAAAATCAGAAATTATTATTGAAGATATTCATATGAAGCTGGACAGTATCCTTCAGAATCAGAAGGAGATTATGGACCGAATGGATAAACTGGAAAATAAACAGATTCATTAATCCTTCATACAGCACCGGCCAGGGAGAGGAGAATACACAAATGTACTATCAGATTTGGGATGAAATAGCAAAGGTTAAACCAAAGGATATCAACCCTGATTGTTTAACCATCGGAATGATTACACTTGAAGAGTTAGAGGAATCCTATAACCAATTCGGATTTTCCGTAATGACCGTGGAGGAATGCAAAAACTCCTCCCCTCATCTGCATGGCACTCTGAACTCTTATTATGACTATCTCTTTGGCGTAATAGTCGCAATCAATCCGGGGCAATTTATTAAGGTGCAGGACCGGATTGGGCTCTATATTAAGAAAAACCTGATGATTTTCGTAATTATAGAAGATAAGGATGAGAGTACTAGGCTTAAGCTATTAGATCTGCTCGATCACCTTAATTTGAATAAGCTTTCCCAGGAACGACTGATCTTCAACTTTTTGGAACGTTTTATTGACGAGGATAATAACCTTCTATCTGATATTGAGACCGATATCAGTGAGCACGAGGACAAGATCAATGAACGTAATCTGGACAAGGACTTCAATTATCAGATCACGGAGATTAGAAAGAAGCTGATCTTATTAGATAATTATTATCAGCAGTTCGTCGCAATCGGAGAAGAGCTGGAGGAAAATGCGCTGGATATCTTCGCAGAAGATAATCTCCACTATTTCAGGATATTTTCCAATCGTGCATCCAGGCTCAGCAGTAATACCCGGATGCTTCAGGAATATAGTATGCATGTCCGGGAGTCCTATCATGCGCAGATGGATAATGATATGAATAATATTATGAAAATATTTACCGTAGTGACTACGATCTTCCTCCCTTTAACCTTGATTGTCGGTTGGTATGGTATGAACTTTACAACCATGCCGGAGCTTACCTGGAGGTTCGGATATCTCTATGTCTTCCTGTTAAGCATCATCGTGGCTATCGTTTGTTATATCTACTTCAAGAAGAAGAAATTCATGTAATTCCACTGCACTAATATATTCGGGCAAAAAGAATGGGTCTGAAAAGCCACAATAACGGCTGTTTCAGACCCATTCTATATCTTTACTCTATGCTTTTCATGATCAAATCCGTTCGTATTACAGTTACAATATAATGATTGTTACCTCATCTGTCCCATTCCCAACCGGGTTATTTCAATTTCATGTAGCCATGACCGTTGACAATGGCCTCCAGTCTCTGCTTTGCCTTACACATGGGGCATTCATTGATATCATAGCTTTTGTAATCAGGAATATCCTTTGCTGTAAAGATAGAATTTACCGTCACATTATCCACCTGCTGGACCGCACTGAATATCGCACTGATTCCCTGCACCAATCCACCATAGTATTGGATGCAAGACAAGCTTTTCTTCAAAGTGTCTCCTGTCGTAGCTGAAGCTGCCAGTAACAGAACATGCTTATCATATACTGCAGGCTGGTTGTTCTCCCGGAAAACCATCTGTCCGTTCGTATTATATTCAGGAGCAATGATATAAATGGTTTGATGCATATTCATGGAATGAATTCCCGCACCGGTCAATTCCTTTGCCAGATAAGCGCCGATTACCTCACAGCCATCCAGGCATACGATGGTATCCACCACTGTGGTGTTCACATATTGCTTCGCAAGGATTTTAGCTGCTTCTGACGCTTCGCTCTGCCT
The DNA here is from genome assembly GCA_023414985.1 of Bacillota bacterium. GTDB lineage: Bacteria > Bacillota > Clostridia > Lachnospirales > Lachnospiraceae > Mobilitalea. The sequence continues at coordinate 9,087 of JAEZLY010000241.1, forward strand.
TGTCTTCATCGTAGTCAGGTCAATATACTGGTTAATGTGGGAGTTGCTTGTGGCAAAATGCCCCGGTATTACTTTCAATGCAATAGTCTTACTCATAGGTGCGTAAATCTTAATAGCTCTACTTTCCATAGAATTACCCCCTTCGTATACAAATCTGCATGATTGATATGAATTCAATGAACTGTATAGTTATATTATATCCCAAATTTTAGCATGAAGCAAGGCTTTCATTCATTACTCCCATTGTTTCCAGACGTCCGGCTGGTAGCCAATGGTTGCTGATTTGCCATTACGAACGATCGGTGTTCTGAACAATTTTGGATTTTCCAGAAGCCTTGCTTCCTGATCTTCCGAGGATAGGTATTTCAAAAGCGCCAGCAGATTCTTGTCCTTATGATTAGGATCAATCAGCTTTTCCATCCCTCCGACCGCCTGTCGGACGCTGTTAAATTCTCCCTTGCTCATCCCGAATTTGGCCAGGTCTATCGATTGAAACTTTACACCCCGTTCTTTAAAATACCTTTCTGCTTTTTTTGTATCAAAGCATTTGGAGGTGCCGAAAATCTGTATATTCATAATTACCTCATTTCTCCGCGTATTTTGTATCAATTATATTCTTCGGTTATGCCGGTACCTTCAGCATGGATCATCCTTCTCAAGCGTGGGACAGCTCAGGGAATCTACCCTGCTTGAGGAAATTGTTCCCCTTATAAAAGAAGGTGGTACCTGAATCTCTCAGGGCAGTACATTCAAAACCAGCTGTATCCAGAGGGGTGAAGCCGAGAGTGACCCTCATTCCGGGTTCGGCTGCCAATGAATTGATGACCCCTCTTAAGTCAAACTCTCTTTCGCAGAATATATCAATCAGCTTTAGGACATCCCCTTCCTGCTCAGCCACCGCAGCCAGTTTAAGCTCCTCGCAATAGTATACATTTTCAGCAAGGAAAGAATTTAAGTAGAACATCATCAGCCCCGGATTGTCACGCATCGCATACCCGGAGCAGGGTATTGCCTTCTTGACCAGCCGGCAGAGCAGCTCCTTATTCATCGCTGCCTTAAGATCCAATGGAACAAAATCATACTTTTTCGCTGCCGCCGCAGTATTTCCGCTATGTACAACCTCCTCCCCCTGTAAAAATCCAAATCGGGGGTAAAAATCCAAAACCGTATCGTTGGCATAAAGATAGATCAACTCACATTCCTTCTCATATTCCTCCAGGACAATATTCATCAAAGCTTTACTCAAGCCTCTGCTCCTGTAATTAATATCCGTCATTACCGTACCGATCTGAAGGGCATGATACAGCTTATCCTTCGATTGAAATTCCATCTGATTCACAGAAATATTTGCTACGACAACATCATTATGTACCAGAGAATAAGGACGGTAACGATCACCCCAGAAGCCCTGCTGATACCACTCCTCAAAATCAAAGCCGTAAATTGCAGCTGCCAGTCTGTTTAAGCTTTTTCGGTAGGTCATCTGATCCTTATACTCCTTCACAAACAGGTAGCTTTCATTCTCTATTATAATGTTAGTATTACTCTCCATTCCTATTTTCTCCTTCTGTCTAAAATAGAGCTGCTGCAAAACACTCGTTCCTTATTAAGGTAAGGATTCCTGTCATCCTTACCTTAATCTGTATCCTATGTTTTGTAACAACTCCTACTATTATAGCTTCCTTCTGACCAGATTTACAACAGCGAGCAGAATTACCGCTCCTACGATGGACACGAGAAAACTCCAGATATTTAACCCTGTTGCCGGTCCCCAGCCGAATATTCCGACCAGCCAACCGCCGACAAACGCACCTGCAATTCCTACGATTAAATTCCACCCAACACCCATACTTCTGTCATTTCCGGTTATCTTACTTGCAATCCAGCCGGATATTCCTCCAAGAATTAACCATACAATCAGATTACTAATCTCAGGCATATTCCTTCACTCCTTTACATAAAACCTTACGTATCTAGATCTGCTGCTTTAAACAGAATCTTAAAGCATTCCTCTTATGTCTGCTATCTAGAATATGTCGAAATGGCAGGAATTATACAGCTGATGACGTTTTTTGAAATTAATTACAAAAATTCAACTCTTCTTTTAAGTCACAAACCATCTTTGTATAGGTGTACTCACAATCAGAATACCTTCTCTCCTCAATCGCTTTCAGGCAGGGCAAAAGATAATTCTCCCATAACAACTGATATATAAGCCGATAATCCGTGCAAAGGCTCAGATATGCCACGATGGCAGGTGCTATTCTATAATACTCCTCAATCAATGCCCTTCCCTGTTCCGTACCGCTTAAGTACTCATCACGGAAGCTGCGAAATGTATTGAGTTCATAACAGTCATCCGGTTTCTTCATCGTTTGGCAAACAGCAGTAGTGATAAAACATAATTTCTGCTTGAAGCCGCTGCTCAAATCTTCATAAGAGCCTTTACTGAATTGGAATTTTGGGAATTCCGTACACCAGGCACTGATTATGGCATCTGCCAGAACTTCGCTGATGGATAGCTTTAGGTGACGAATCATCGGTACCATGTATACGGTAAGGAACAGCCGGTATTCTTCCACGATTCTTCCCTTCGTCGGCCCCAACGGTACAAGCTTGGTTTCATTTATTTCTCGTACCAATTGCAACAGCAGTTCACCGGTGACCCGACTTACGACCTCCCTGCTCTTTTCCTCGGATAGGGATGCATAACAATCGATGGGTCGAAGCACTTGTTCCCCTACCTTTATATACTCCTGAAAGCTTTTCGCATACATTCCGTTCGTAAATTGCGGCGTAATTTGGTCATGATCCTTAAATAATAAGGTAAGCTTCGAAACAGCAGCTTCGTATTGCGCCACCAGCTCATTCTCCGGTACAATCTCCTTATTTACCGGCTCCTGTTCTAAGCTGATCTTCTCACCGCAGTACATGCAGATGACTTCGGTAAGGTCATTCGGTATATGAAGCTCACCCTGACAGTTCGGACAATGTCTCACTGTATATTCCATACGATTCCTCCTAGTTCCTATAGTAAGCCCAGACGCGTTACAATCAGAAAACCTCCGATCACAAAGACCGTACTGAGCAGCGTCCCAAGCAGATAATATTCCGCAAATTCCTTATCCTCTGCAATCTTATTATATCTGGCAATCGATTTGGCGGTAAGCACAAGCCCAATCGCCGAATATTGGCCCACGTACAGGAAGATCAAGATGAGCAGACGTTCCAGGGAGCCAATCAAAGCTCCGGCATTCTTATGGCCCTTATCTTCCCGGTCAGAGTCGGCCGGACGGTAAGCATACAGCAGTTGTTTGATTGTAATATTCGCCGGTTTGAAGATCAGCAAAAGAATTACAATCCAGTTTAGCGCTCCGTAATAGTCGATGCCTGTTCTGTCGAATATAATACGCAGCCTGAGATAAAAATAAGCATCTGCCTTCAGTGCCGTCATAACAAGTGCTAATCCGATGATGCAGATCGGTGGAACCCTTGATCCAAAAAATAGGCGGTTCTCCTCCTCTGATCGGTAATTCCGCTTTCATACTGTTTTCTCATCATCCGGTATTTTACCAGATCAATGACCGCATGGAACAGAGAAAGTACCAGTACCGAGATCAGCATATCCAAAGTAAAGACGGGGAGGCATACCAAAAGTGCCACCATCAGATAAATCAGATTATGCCAGAGTACCTTTTTTAAGCTACGGCACTTCTGCTCCGCAAGTTTTTCACTTTGAAAATAGTAATCCCCCAAAATATGAATTAATAAGTAAATCATAAAACATAGTTTAAACATTCTCACCCCTCCATAACATTGTAAATGCTGCCGTGACCGCATCCACTGCTTCTTTGTATGAATAGAAATTTGCATTAGAAAGACTCTTTTGAACACTGGACTGAGTGATCCCCAGTCGTCTGGCAACTCCCAGCTGATTATCCCTATGCTCGAGGTAATCCTTTATTACCTCAAGCTGCCGGTCCGTCCAGCCTTGTTTTATTACCGTCAGCAGTGATAATAAGGAATTCAGAAGCAGCTCTGTCGGAACATCTCCTTCCGTAATGATTATGGTGTCCGATATGGCTGATTTACTCCTCTTCTCTCTTTCCTTCAATCTTGTAATCGCCTCTCTGGCATTATAATACGCCGGGCCATCGGCACCCAATGACATTTCCGGATTAATTTCTGTCGTAATTTTTCCGACACCGATACCAAACCGAATTTCGACCGGATACATCCGAAGTTCAATTGATGTCAGGATGTCCATGATATGCGACCCCTGCTCCAGTAATCCCTGAAATTCGTCCCCTAATGTAATAACGAATTTCGATGCAACATCCTCACCATATTGAATATTTATGTCTGTCAGGACGCTCTTCAGCTGCTTCTGTATTTCACTGCGGTTGCTGCTTTGCTTTGATCCTTTGATATCTCCGATTACTGCTATATATTGTTTATCTGCCTGTCCAAAAGACATAGTTTTCACCTCTTATTGGTAATTATATCCTCCGCAGTCAAAAAAAGCAACCCCTTATTCATTAATAGATGAATATATGTTATTTATTCATTATTTTATGAATATATTATATTTATTCACTTAATCACCCATATTACACCCTACGGCTAAAATATCAAGAATTATTGCTAACGCTTTGCAAAATATTGCTATACGCAAATCCAGTATTTTTCCATATTAAAACAAATATGAGCTGGTTTCCTAGAAAAGCACGAATTTATAACCGGATTAATTATGGAATAAATACAATTAATTATATATCATTATTGTTTTTAGTTGTAATTTTATCGAATTTATCATATATTTATAGCAATAATTCAGATTAAATTCAGGGGGAGGAATTTATCTTGATCAGTATTTTGGAAGGAATCCGCGAGACCGTAGCTTTTAACGAGAATTCGACGATCAAGCTGTATGACAACGATGAGGCAGAAGATTATCCTAATCATTGGCATACACCGCTTGAAATTGTTATGCCTACGGTAAATGAATACTGGGCAGTCTGCAATGATGTGAAGCTTAACATGAGAGTAGGCGACATCTTAATTATTGCACCCGGTACCATACATCGTCTTTATGCACCACCGGTAGGAAGACGTATCATCTTTCAGGCTGAGCTCTCAGGCTTTACCAGCATCAGAGAGTTTGACCAGTTTATATCCATGATACAACCTGCATTATTGATTACGCCCGAGGAGGCTCCGCTGATTCACGCTGAAGTTGCGGACATCCTTAAGGATATTACAAATGAATACCTGGCTAGTGCGCAGATGATGAATATCTCAATCTACGCGAAGCTTTTTCAGATCATCGTTTTAATCAGCAGGAATTATTCCAGATCCACCAACTGTTTTTCCGGAGCAAAGACCAGCAAGCAGCAGGAATATCTGGAGAAATTCCACAACATCTGTGAATATATCAACCAGAACTGTACTGAGAATTTAACGCTGGAAGGCGTGGCTGATATAGCCGGCTTCAGTAAATTCCATTTCTGCCGTCTATTTAAGGAATTTACAAATGTTTCTTTCTATAAGTACTTAAATAATCGAAGAATTGCCTGCGCAGAGCGATTACTGATTGATCCAAACATTAATATCACCGAGGTTGCTTTCCGTTCCGGTTTTAACAACATATCTGCATTTATCCGAATGTTCCGAATTGTTAAGAACTGTACTCCTACGGAATTCCGTAATATGTACCAGGGCACCTATGCTTCGGACGATAATTGCTCTAAAGGCATATCACAAAATGATATTGTAAAATAACAGCCGAATAATTAGGAGAGTCCTCCTGACTTGGCTTATCATTTTTAAATAAAAGGGATATCTAAAGATTCGGCTTGTCCATGTAATCTTTAGATATCCTTATTCATTTTCATTCCTAATGTTACAAATCATACTTCCTATTGCTTCAAAGAACTGATTGTTTAATACTGATATCCGGATGTAATTTTACCAGGATTAGTGCGGAAATCGCTTCTACGTTTACAAACCCTCCCTGGATATATTCCAGAATTTCTGTCCCTGCTCTCATTCCTTTTACACAGACTCCCCAGCTCCCTTCAGGTATCTTGATCGACCTGATGTCCGGATTCGAGTTATAGATTACGCAGACGTCCTCCTTCTCATCGGTAATAAGAAAGGATACGACATTGGGCTGGGACCATTCCAGAAATCTTAAATGTGCCCTGATTTCCTCCGCCTTCGTCATTCTTAAGGCTTTGTGCTGTTTGCGAAAATCAATCAGACCCTTATAGTAATTCACCACTTCTTTATTGACAGAACGCTGGTTCCATTTCAGGCTGTTTATCGCATCCGGAGAGCGATAGCTGTTATCATCGAAAGCCGTCCCCTCCCTATTCAGAGGCTTACTGCGGAGGAACTCCTCCCCAGCTTGAAAGAAAGGGATCCCCTGACAGGTCAGTATGATCGCTGCTGCCAGCATATTCATCTTCACCCGGTTGTCCCGGCTGTCCTCCGGGTTGGATAATGCCAGCTTATCCCAAAGGGTATAATTATCATGCGCGGAGGTATAATTCACTGTCTGGGTTGGTTCTGACGCCCAGGGAGTATTGGAGCAATATATCACCCTTCCGTAGTCCACATCCTGATGCCAGGTAGCAGCAGTGACACCGAATTTGATTGCCTCCTCCAGGCCGCTTCTGCCGTTGACATACCCCCGTTCCCCACCGTTGAAGACATTTCCCTTAATCGTATCCCGGATATTGTCACTGAAAGCTGCAATCCCATGGTTCATATCCTTGATATTGCTCTTTAATGCTCTCTTCCAGTCAGGGAGAGGAGACAGCCCTCCTGTCCATCCTTCTCCATAGACGAGGATACCCGGATCAATTTCATCCAGAACCCGTCTGATCTCATTCATCGTCTGAATATCGTGTATTCCCATTAGGTCAAAACGAAACCCGTCTATATGATACTCCTTTACCCAGTAGACAACAGAATCGATCATGAATTTTCGCATCATCGCACGCTCGGAAGCAGTCTCGTTACCGCAGCCGGAGGCATTGGAGAAGTAACCCTCCGGGGTCAGTCTGTAATAATAGGCGGGTACAATTTTATTAAAATTGGAGCCTTCACTCTCCATCGTATGATTATAGACCACATCCATGACAACCCGGATACCGTTTCTGTGCAATGCCTGAACCATCTGCTTAAATTCCCTGATCCTCACCTCACCGTGAAAAGGATCGGTGGAGTAGGAACCATCAGGAACATTATAGTTCTTCGGATCGTAACCCCAGTTAAACTGTTCCTCTGCAAGTCTGGTTTCATCCACAGTATGATAGTCAAAGGCAGGAAGGAGATGAACATGGGTAATCCCAAGCTCCTTCAGATAATCCACACCCGTTGAATCTCCGAACTCATTTCTTGTTCCCTTTTCTGTAAAAGCAAGGTATTTGCCTGCCTGTTTCATGCCTGAGCTTTGATCCGAAGAAAAATCCCTGATATGGAGCTCGTAGATAACTGCATCCGTGGAATTATGGAATTCCGGTAAGATTTCCTCGCGGAATCCCGGTGGATCGGTAGACGCAAGATCAATGACCATACCGCGGTTACCGTTCACTCCGACTGCTCTGGCATAGGGATCGATCGCTGTATTCGTCTCCTCTCCGACGGTTACCGAATAGGTATAGTAGGTTCCGTTCAAATCCCCCGTAACGGTGGTCACCCAGGTGCCCTTCGTTTCAAGAAACATCGGAATGCTTTGAAGCATATCCTCCCGGTCTCCGGTTCGATACAAATTGACTGCAACCTGAGATGCAGTCGGAGCCCATACCCGGAAGCGGGTTGCTTCCTTTGACCATACTGCACCCAGATCGTTCTTTTGATAATAATTTGCCGCTTCAAATTCAGAAGTGGAAAACAATTGATAATATTCCAGTAATCTTTGTCTGTCCAAAGCAACCTCCAACTGCCGATTCCTCTATCCTGTAGTATGATTTAAATATAGGTATCTCCATGACTATGCACTTCCATGCACCATTCATTGGAAATACCTCTATTCTGTCCTGTTATTCTATCGATCCCATTTATCACAGAGGGAATTAATCTGACCGATGAATTTTGCAAGATCTTTATTTGCTCCGCCTTTATTATGCTGAATCACAGCTGCCAGGCGTTTACCCGCAAGAACCAGCCTGTCAAATACAGTGTCTGCTTTACCGGCAGCAACAGCCTCCTTAGGCTCAATCGGTATATTGACACCTTCCTTAACACAACTATTCACTGCCAGATCGTATATCGTACCGCTGTAGGGAGCTACCGCCTGATAGCCAAGCTCTTTACTGATATATTCCGTAAATAGTTCACAAACCTGATCGTCTCCATGCATGACGAATACCCGCTCCGGTTTCGGTTCAAAACTGGTTAACCACTTCGTCAGCCCGTTCTTGTCAGCGTGACCGCTGACACCGGTCAGCTGCTTAATCTGCGCACTGACTTGAATGGTCTCACCGAACAGCTTCACTTCTGTCGCTCCGTCGAGTATGATGCGGCCCAGCGTCCCCACGGATTGATGTCCGACAAAAAGGATTGTGCTGTCCTCCCGCCATAGATTATGCTTCAGATGATGGCGAATTCTTCCCGCATCACACATACCTGCAGCCGAGATGATAATCTTCGGTTCCTCGTCAAAATTGATTGCCTTGGATTCATCGGAGGTAATTGAGGTCTTTAGGCCGGGGAAGGAAAGAGGATTGATGCCCTTATTCACAAGTTCCATCGCATCCTCGTCAAAATAACCGAGCATATATTCATGGAAGATCTGAGTAGCCTCTACGGCCAGGGGACTATCCACATACACTTTAAAGTTGCCGTGTCCCTTTACCAGACCTTCATCCTTAATCTTTCTGATATAATACAGCAATACCTGTGTTCTGCCTACTGCAAAGGAGGGGATGACCAGATTGCCGCCACGATCAAAGGTGGATTGGATGATTTCTGTCAGTTCCTTGACATAATCGGGATTCTCCCCATGGTTTCTATCTCCATAGGTGGATTCCATGATCACATAATCGGCTTCCTTAATATACTGGGGATCCTTAATCAGCGGCTGGTTCAGATTACCGATATCTCCGGAGAAGACCACCTTTTTCGTAATTTCTCCCTCGGTAATCCACAGTTCGATACTTGCCGAGCCCAACAGGTGTCCGACATCTGTAAACCGTACTTCGATTCCCTCATACAGGGTAAATTTCTCAGAGTAATTATGAGGTACAAATTTTCGGATGGTAGCGAGTGCATCCTCCATCGTGTAAATCGGTTCGGCTGAATGATCACCGGAACGTCTCCCCTTCCGATTCTTCCATTCTGCTTCTGCCAATTGGATATGAGCGCTGTCACGAAGCATAATATTACACAATGCACTGGTCGCGGAGGTTGAATGAATATCTCCGCGGAAGCCTTGATTGACAAGAAGCGGCAGCTTGCCGGAATGATCCATATGCGCATGAGTTAAAAGAACGGTATCGATATTTGCCGGCAGAACCGGAATTTCCTGGTTCTCATAGGTATCTCTGCCCTGCTCCATACCACAGTCAATCAGAATATTCTTACCACATGCTTCAAGAAAATAGCAGCTTCCCGTCACTTCGTGAGCCGCGCCTAAAAATGTTAATTTCATCGTAATCCCCCTTGTCGTATCTTACTTTATACTGCTCTTAGGTACTATTTTACGCTTTCACGGATTCCATGTCAACTGAACGATTATTCCAAGGAATGTTGTCACCTTTTCATGCTTTTGATTAGCTTTTTTGTCTCCGGATCCACCTTCAGTGATTCCGTAATTTTCTGAAGAGCTTTATGATAGGTGAATTGATCAAGCCTGTTATTTTTTAGATATTCCATTGTGACCGTGGGCACATTTACATAGTACATGGACAGCACCCAGGCTACTGCCATCTTCACATAGTAGCCCTCATGCTTAATTCTATCAAAATGCCGAAAAGCAAGCGGTGCATATTCCTCCTGCAGATAATACAGCAGCATGACCACCCCAAATCGGATTTCATATTCTCTGTCCGATTTCAGATAAGGCTGAATAAATTCCCACATTCGTTCTTTATATCGGGTTGTGAGCTTCAAGCCACTGCAGAAGCTGTCGCAGACCGGCCAGCAGTCAATCTTGGGAATAAAATCCGCTGCAAGTTCAAGCACTTCCTCGGGCTCTGCATTACAATAACCGATGACCATTCCCTGCAGTAAAAGCTCCTCCATGGTATCATCCTCTGCAGCAGACAGATAGCTTCTCCAATCGCCCTTCATGATTTCCTTCGCCAGCTTACGAAGAGCCGGAAGTCTTACCCCAAGTATGTTTTCCTTTCCCGGAGTAAGGGAGGAGGAAAACTTTTGGTATTTTTCCTCAGCCAGTTCATTCAGCCGTTCCTTAATCGTCTTCTCCATTCTGTTCTTTCCACTTTATCCTTCCTGAACTGTCATCAACCTTCAATCAATCCGGTAAGCTTCTCCTCATCCAGGATCTCGATCGTACCGCGGCTTAAGGCTACGATACCGTCATTCTGAAAGTATTTCAGCATTCTGGTTACGACCTCTCGAGCCGTTCCGAGATGGGCAGCAACCTTTTCATGGGTGATCACAAGAATATTATTTCCCTCGATAATCATCTGTTCCTGTAAAAAGGATGCTAACCTCTTATCAAAACTAGTGAACAGAGCCTGTTCCATAATCCACATGACATCAGAAAAACGGGAAGCCATCAGGTTATTTGTAAAAATCTGAACAGGCAGGGATTCCTCGGACAGCTTACGAAATACTGAAGTCGGTATCAGGTAAGCAGTTGTATCCTTCTCCACCTCCACATAGATGTCAAAGGTGATATTCTTCATAATGCAGGAAGCCGAAAAAATGCAGACATCCCTCTCAAACAGCCGGTAAAGTGTAATCTCCTTCCCAGTCTCCGAGATAATATATGCTCTCACCTGCCCGGAGCGGATCAGAAACAGACCGGAACAGTGCTCGGAGCTTCCATGCATCGATTCGCCGGCAGTGAACTCCTTAATCATAACAGCATCCTTAAGCATATTCCTTTGCGGAGCGGTCAGATCCTTCCAAAATTTCAGTGTATCATTCATGAAGCTTTCATCTTGTCTTAAGATAGCCAAAAAGCTTCCCTCCAATCTTAATCTTACTCTATATCTTTGTATTCCTATTGTTTTAAATTATATCCTATTTCTTCTATTTTGCATAGATAAACAAAAATAGGACTGTTTCAAAATTGTGATAATGCCACAAAAGAGAAAGGACTAGTTTCCCTCACACACTCTTTGGAAGACATACAAATTCAGCAGTGTGTCTTCCAAAGAGTGCATTATACGCATAAGCAAAGTGAGCATATGCAAGCTCGCTTGTAAATTTGCGAACGCGCACGCAAACCTGATAGCGAGTATACGAGCATATCAGGTTGGGAATACTAGCCCTCTCTCTTTCTGTATCATATTCAATTTTGAAACATCCCCGTGATTTATCCGGTGTAACCGGGTTTGTTCTCCGGCTGAAGTACTTGCTCTGATAGGACATTCTGCAGCTCGAGCATTCTAACAATGTCTTTCTTCTGTTTCACTCCTACGGACCGCGCAAAAATCTTACCGTCTTTGAAAACCATTAAGGTCGGAATGCTCATGATACGGAAGCGGGAGGCCAATTCTGATTCTTCATCAATGTTAATCTTTCCGACCTTTATCATACCTGCCAATTCCTCCGAGATTTCTTCAATTGTAGGTGCAAGCCTGCGGCAGGGCATGCACCAGGCTGCCCAGAAATCCAACAAGATCGGTTCTTTTGCATTGATTACTTCCTGTTCAAAGTTATGCTTCGTGATTTTTATCGCTGCCATAGGGTTCCTCCTGTCAAGTGGGATATTTTATTCGCACTAATTCATATATACGTAGGAAACGCCTGTATTGTTATCACGAAAGCACAATTTACATCCCTTCCTTCAAGATTGCTTTACTGCGAATCAAAAGGAAGCCTTCCGCCAGCATCAGGATTCCGGTACAGATCAGCATAAATTCAATCCTGATGGCATCCGCCATAGGTCCGAAAATCAGCATTCCAAAAGGCATCATTATGCTGGTGATCATACCGAGCACACCGAATACTCTGCCCATATAATCCATCTCCACCTTCTCCTGCAGCATGACAATAGCCGGTGTATTAAAGAATGGCATGGCGACTCCCGCGACTGCCATAAAGGCCAGATATACGACAAACCCACTCTTCAGACCCAACGCAAAGGTGGATAGACCAAGGATGCTGCTCGCCATAAACATCGTGTATACCCTGCTGCGAAAACCTTTCCAGTAAGCCATGATCAGGCCTCCCGCCATGGTACCGGCCGAAAAGACAATCTCTATCGCAGTCAGCCGCCACACATCTTCACCGTAGGTTCTGGTTACCTGCAAAGGAGTCAAAAAGGCAACAGGAGAAGCCAGAAAGAAATAGACTGCCAGGAACAGGAAAAACTCCTTGATAAAACCATGTTGGCGAATATAGCGAAGTCCCAAATGCAAATCCTCAAAATATCCGGTCACGTGCTGAACCAGTGCTTTGGCATGAAGAGGAATACGGACAAAGAAAGTCATGATTACAACCGCTATCGCTGCGGTAATCACATCTATCATAAAAATCATTTCAATCGGAGCAATGGACAACAAAGCACCGCTCGCCATTGGCGAAACAAGGGTGACAAAGGACTGGATGCTGGTATTTACCGCATTCACTTTCGTCAGCTTATCCTCCGGTACCACCTGGGGAAGCACCGCACTGACTGCGGGGCTTTGGATGCCAGTTCCGACGGAGCGGATGGCCGAAACAACAAATAACAGCCAGAGTGCATCGTACCCGAGGAAAAACAGAACCGCAAGAATCAGAGTAGATACAGCGATAAAAGAATCTGAAGCGATGATTAAGAGCTTCCTGCTGAAGCGATCGGCCCACACACCCGCAAAGGGAGATACAAAAAAGGTAGGCAGAAAGCCGCAGATGATGGAGATAGCCATCATGACGCCGGATTTTGTATTTAGCGTGATATACCACATAATCGCATATTGAACCAAGGAGGACCCGAATAGTGATACCGTCTGACTTGCCAGGAACAGGATGATGTTCCTTTTCCATGAAGGAAGGGGGGTTGTATCTTTCATATATAACTCCTCTCTTTCTTTTGAATAGTATCCTGTATTATACAGGAAGTATTCCCGACAGACAAGCCCGAACAATCCTTTTAATCCGGCAGAGAGAACAAAGAATGTGTCTTGGCACATTCTCGCACCGCCGCGTAGCCGCTTGCGGCTATCTTCCGATTAAACGGCGTGCGTCATCCCAAAGCGAACTATGTTCGCTATACGGAGAGGCTTTTTAATTCATAGGACGCAATTTCCTATGAATGAAAAAGAGAAGCGTCCGACACAAGGTCAACCGCTTCTCAAAAAGGAATAAGATAGTAATGATCAAGAAAAAATAATGGACTTATCGCTCTTCCCTGAAGTAATTGATTCCGCAGCCTTCGGGCTGGGAGCCCTCTCGGGATTTTCTCATGGAGGTTACAATCAGAACAAGCGTCGTGATCAGGAAAGGAAGCATGACATAGAACGCATTCGGTATCTCCAGGACATTCTTCGGCACATAGAACTGAAGGACGCTGAACGCACCGAAGATCAAGGAACCGAATACCGCCTTGGCGGGATTCCAGCTGGCAAAGATAACGAGAGCCACCGAGATCCAGCCTTGTCCGTTAACGACGCTGCTGTTATTCCAGATACCACCGCCATTGATCAGGGACAGATAGGCCCCGCCGAGTGCGCAGATACCGCCTCCAAGCAGGATATGGATATACTTTACCCTAGTAACATTAATTCCAGCCGCATCCGCTGCTGCAGCGTTCTCTCCTACCGCTTTCATATTCAGGCCGGCACGCGTTTTCGACATATAGAAGGTACATAACACCGCAAGGATTACGGCAAGATAGACAATCGGATTATGAGAGAAGAGCAGCTTTCCGATGACCGGAATGTGACCGAGCAGCGGTAGAGGCCGTTCTGCAACAGAAGCCATGAATTCCTCTGACAGCTTCGGTGATCCACCTGTCTCACCGATCATCATTTCTCCGAAGAATTTAGCAAAGCCTGTTCCGAAGATTGTCAGGGTCAGACCTGTAACATTCTGATTTGCCTTAAAGCTTACGGTCAGCACAGCATAGATCAGTGCCGCCAAAATTCCGATGGTAAAGGCAGCCAACAGTGCAAGGGTCAAGCTTCCTGTATGGTATCCGGTATAGAAGCCCATAAAAGCCCCCATAAACATCATACCCTCCACGCCCAGATTCAGGTTGCCGGATTTTTCTGTCATGATTTCTCCGGTTGTACCAAACAGAAGCGGAGTACCGGCTTTAATTGCTGCAAACAAGAAATTAATGATCATAATGCACTCTCCTTCCTTCTGATTACAAACCGGTAACGGGTAAAGAAATCAAATGCCAGGATGAAAAACAGAATGATACCCTGAAGGATGCTGGATACGGAAGCAGATAAGCCGAAGGTACTCTGCATAACGCTGCAGCCTTTTTCCAACATGGCAAACAACACGGATACAATTAAGATCACAATCGGATTCAGCTTCGACAGCCAGGCTACGATGATTGCGGTAAAGCCAACTCCACCGGCAATCCCCTCACCCAAAGTGAAGGCTGCCCCGCCAACCTGCGTCATTCCTGCGATTCCACAAATTGCGCCGCTTAGGAACATGGTCCGCATCACAATTTTCTTCACATTCATTCCGGCATAACGGGCTGTGTTGGTGCTTTCACCAACGACACTGATTTCATACCCCTGTTTGGTAAACTTGATATAGATAAAGATTACAACAACCAGGATCAGACCGATCAACCATCCTGCATGTACACCAAACAGCAGATCCAATCTCGCATTTTCCGTGAAGGAAGCAATCTTCGGGAATCCGGAGGATTTCGGGTCTCTCCAGGGACCTTCCGTCAGAAACTTAATTGTATATAATGCAATATAATTCAACATCAGGGTAAACAAGGTCTCATTCGTATTGAACTTCGTCTTAAAATAGGCTGGTATGAGACCCCATAAGCCACCACCGATTATCCCGGCAGCAAACATCAGAAGGATCAAAAGTCCATGGGGCAGATGATCAAAGAACAGGGCAAAATAGGTGGCGAAGATACCTCCCATGATGATCTGTCCTTCCGCTCCGATATTCCAGAATTTCATCTGAAAGGCGGGAGTGATACCCAAGGAAGCAATCAGCAAAGGAATGGCAATCTTAATTGTTCCCCGGACAGCAAGCTTGCTTCTCCAGGCTCCCTGGAAGATGGACTGATAAATCTTGATCGGATTATGTCCGATGGCAAGGATGAATATACCTCCTGCAACCAAGGCCAGAAGCAATGCGAGGAGTGTCAGCAGCATGTTCTTCGAGAAGGAGACTTCTGTCTTTTTGACTACATGAAAAAGCGGTTCTTTTCTAGCTTTCACATTGTTCTGCGTCATGTGCCTCTCCTCCCTTTCCGGAAGCATCGGTCATCAGAAGACCGAGCTGTTCCTTTGTTACTTCTCTGGTATTGACGATACCGGTCGCCCTGCCGTGACAAAGCACCAGGATTCTGTCGCAAAGCTCCAGCATCACATCGAGATCCTCTCCGATGAAGAGTATTCCCACGCCCTTTTGCTTCTGTTCGTTCAAAGCATCATAGATGGTATAGGAGGAGTTGATGTCCAGCCCTCGTACCGCATAGGCGGTCACCAGTACATTCGGTTCAGATTCAATCTCCCTGCCCAGCAGTACCTTCTGAACATTACCTCCGGATAGACGGCGTACCGGGGTATCCACACTCGGTGTCACGATATCCAGCTGCTTTACAAGCTTCTTTGCAAGCTCTCTTGCTTCCTTCTTACTGACAAAGGGACTATTCCCTTCGTTATATTTCTTCAGAAGCATATTATCCACCATACCCATGGATGCGGCAAGTCCCATGCCAAGGCGATCCTCTGGAATAAAACTCATGCTGATACCCATTTTGATGATTTCATTCGGAGATTTTCCCGCAAGATTCTCATTATGATAGAGGATAGCGCCTTTTTTGATCGGGAGCAACCCTGCGATTGCCTCGCAGAGCTCCTTCTGTCCACTGCCGGCCACACCTGCTACCCCGAGGATTTCTCCCCGGTTCAAGTCGAAGCTTAGATCACGGACTGACTCAAACCCTTCCTCATCGCATACGGTTAAATGATGGATCTCCAGAAGATTCTCATTAAAATAGGTCTGCGGATGTTCGATCGATAACTCCACCGGCCTTCCGACCATCAGCTCTGTCAGTTCCTGGGCATCCGTCTCGGATGTCGTCACCGTAGCCACACTCTCTCCCTTACGGAGAATCGTTACCCGATCGCTGATCTCCAGCACCTCATTCAGCTTATGGGTAATGATGATAACCGCACAACCCTCAGACTTCATCTGCCTGAGTATCTCAAACAACCGCTTGGTCTCCTGGGGAGTCAGCACTGCTGTAGGTTCATCTAAAATCAAAATATCCGCCTTACGGTAAAGCACTTTGATGATCTCAACAGTCTGCTTTTCGCTAACGGACATCTGGTAAATCTTTTTCTCCGGATCAATTTTTAAACCGAAACGTTCTGATATTTCTCGTATCTTTTCTGTTCTCTTCCTGTGCAGGAAGATACCCTTTTCTGTCGAGCCAAGGATAATATTATCGGCTGCAGTGAGTGCCTCCACCAGTTTGAAATGCTGATGGATCATGCCGACACCAAGCCGGATCGAATCCTCCGGAGAATTGATGGTTACTGCCTGCCCATTAATGAAAATAGAACCGCTGTCAGGCTTATAGATCCCGGACAGCATGTTCATCAAGGTAGTTTTACCTGATCCGTTTTCGCCAAGCAGGGCGAGTATCTCGCCCTGCTTAACGGACAGGTCAATTTTATTATTAGCCACAACCGACCCAAAAGTCTTTGTAATCTGTTTGAGTTCGATTGCCATTGTTTCCTTTTTCATCTTCTCCACAATGACCACCAATCTGATTACTGAACAACTACGGTTTTATAGTACCAGTTCATTGCACCTGTGATATCAGCATCTGAGATAAACTCGCCAGCTTTGCATACCTGGTTGCCTGCATTGTCATAAAGCTCACCCTCGAATACCTTGAAGCCGCCAAGGATCTTCTGTCTTGCTGCTTCCACAGCTTCTGCGGTTCCTTCTGCACAGTTATCGCTCAGAGGAGAGATATCCACAAGACCGTCGTCCATACCGCCAAAGTAATTCTCACCGGTCCAGGTTCCTTCAATCACGGACTGAACTGCCTTGGTATAATATGCACCCCAGTTCCATACAGGAGCTGTTAAGTGTGCTGCCGGAGCATCCTTGGTCATATCAGAGTTATAACCGCAGCCCCATACTCCTCTTTTCTCAGCTGCCAGCTGAGGAGCTGTGGTATCCGCATGCTGTGCGATTACGTCGCAGCCTGCATCCAGTAAAGCTTCCGCTGCCTGCTGCTCCAGTGTAGGATCAAACCAAGTATTTGTAACCTTTACGTAAACCTTTGCATCGGGATTCACTGATTCAACACCCAGTGCAAATGCATTAATTCCGCCTGTAACCTCTGAATTCTTATTGTCCATTGCTGCTACAAAACCGATCTTATCAGACTGAGTCTTTAATCCGGCAGCAACACCGGCCAGATAACGAGCCTGATAGATACGTCCGAAATAATTGTTGAAGTTCTTGCCGTTGCTCTTGTAACCGGAGCAATGAGAGAAGATGACATCCGGATATTCCTCAGCCATTTCAGCCATTGTGTCCATGAAGCCCCAGCTGGTTCCGAAGATAATATTGCAGCCTTCCTCTAAGCATTCCTCAATTGCAGTTCTGATCGCTACGGCATCTGCATCATTAACATTGTTCTTACGAACGATCTGAGCATCGGTAAGTCCAAGGGTCTGCTGCATTGCTACAATGCCCTGGTCATGTGCGAAGGTATAACCTGCACCGTCTGCAGGATCTCCGATATGTAATACGCCAACCTTAATGTTCTCTTTTGCTATAGGAGCAAAAAGGCCTGCTGCTGTTTCTGTTGTTGCTGCATCAGAAGCTGCTGTCTCAGTAGGTGCCGCGGTTGCTTCCGCTGCGGTATCTGTTGCTGCTGTATCCTTTGCTGTTTCTTTTGCGCCGCAGGCAGCAAAGGATAATACCATTGTTGCTACGACGATGAGTGATAATAGTTTCTTGAACATGTTTATTCTCCTCCTTATTGTGTCCGAGTTTGCAGCCTCGGCTTTATTACCATGGCATAAGCCCAAAGTAAATCTAGTCCCGGAAGGTAATCCCTTCCTCTTCACTCATGGAATCAATAATTGCCAGTGATTCCACTCTGACCCCGCTTTCCCGGATCAGTCTGCCTCCTGTCTGAAAGCCCTTCTCAATCACTATACCTGCCCCGATCAGGGTAGCACCCGCATCCTTTACCAGCTTGGACAAGCCCAGGAGTGCCGCTCCGTTCGCCAGGAAATCGTCAATGATCAATACTCTGTCTTCGGGTTTCAGAAATTCCTTGGCAACGATGATGTCGTACACCCTGCCATGAGTAAAGGATTCTACCTGGCTTGTAAAGACATCGCCTGCGATATTCTTCGTCTGATTCTTTTTGGCAAACAAAACCGGTACCTTGAAATACCGGGCTGCGATACAGGCAATCCCGATTCCGGAAGCTTCTATGGTAAGAATCTTCGTAATAACCTGGTCTTCAAATCTCTTTTTAAATTCTTTCCCGATTTCTTCAAACAGGTCGATATCCATCTGGTGGTTTAAGAAGCTGTCCACCTTCAGTACATTACCCGATCGTATCTTTCCGTCTTTACTAATCCTGTCTTTCAGCAGCTGCATGATTGCTCCGTTTCCATTTCAATCTATTTACATGATGATATGAATTGTTTTCGTTCTGTTTAGAACCAACTGATACCATAAACATCTTATCCGACATCGAACTATTTTTCAATTTAGCAAAATTAATGAATAATATTACTTAAATTAATATTTAACTCCAAAATCCGATTTTATCTGATGATTTATCCTTATGCTTGTCATTAGTTGTACGCCTCCGGTCTGTCATAAAATAGACAAACAATATCGGGAATGTAGATTTATCGCTCCTGCTTGGCTTATTATGTAATATTTTGATGCCGGAAAAAATATATTACTACTGTAAACAGCAATCCACTATTGGAGGTTATAATGAATGCTCCATTGAACCAAGTTGCAAACCCAACGGATGAGCAGCGGCACGAAATGCTGCGGAATGCCCTAGAACGAGCGGGAAGACCGGAAGATTTTGATTATATCACAACCCACCTAAGTCCTCCGCCCGATATTACAAAGTTTGCAGAACCAGGAGATATGAAGGGAGTAAAAATCGGTATCCTGGGCGGCGGACTGGCAGGCCTCTGTACAGCCTTCGAGCTTAGAAAACTGGGAGCAGAGATAACGATATTGGAAGCTTCCGACGTAAGGATCGGAGGAAGAGTGAATACCTACTATTTTAACGAGGAAGGAAGTCTTTACGGTGAACTGGGTGCCATGAGAATTCCGGTGAGCCATGAAACCACCTGGCACTATATTAATCTGCTTGGTCTTGATACCATATCCCTCACCACCCCGAAGCGGAATAATTTTCTTTATGTCCATCAGATCAGAATAAGAACGACCCAGTCAATAGAAGAAAATCTCTATCCTAAGTATGCCCTGACCCCGCAGGAAGCGGCTACTCCCTGGAGTGAGCTAAATGATTATGCTATGGAATACCGGATGCGGGAGCTGGCACCGGAGATACGTGCACAGATCCTGCAGATTCTCCCGGAGTATTCTCCGGAATACATACCGCTGATGAACATGAATCTTCGACAGAATTTTGAGGACTTAGGCTTAAGTCAGGGTGCGATCGAATTGATTTCCAATGTGGATCCCGTCTCCGGCGCCCTGTTACATATCAGTTATGATGAAATCGC
>JAEZLY010000249.1 GCA_023414985.1 Bacillota bacterium
GAAGAATACCCCGACACCCAGGGTGGATGCAAAGAAAATAGCCGTTATACCATCGATAATTGCCTTTGCATACAGCATGGTCGCATCTCCGGATAGCCCGTCCTTCAGTGAACCGATAATCGCCATCGCTCCGACACAGAAAAGTAAAGAGCTGTTCACAAAGCCTTCTACAAAGTTCTGTCCCTTCTCACCCTTTACCTTAAGCTTAGACTTCAGCTTCTCTCCCATCTGCTCAAGCCTTGCTTCTATATTAATCCATTCTCCGACGAAACCACCGATTGCAAGAGAAACGATCATCAGCATAATATTTTCCGTCTCGAGCCGCCCGTCGTTCACAACAAAGATACCCTGAAGCGCTCCGCTGATGCCGATAAACATAACTGCCAGTCCCAGCCCACTCATGATCGTAGTCTGAAACCGTTCCTTCAGTATACTTTGAAACAACGTTCCGACGGCAGCTCCGGCAAGAATCATTGCCATATTAACCAGTGTTCCTAATCCAATCATCCGTTTACACCAATCCCGTCGTTTGTTCCACTTCCCTCAGTGCATCGATCGTACGCTGAAGCAGCTCATCCAGTTCCCAGCCAAGCATTTCCGCACCGTTTTGTATTACCTCTCTGGAACAGCCTGCAGCAAACTTCGGAGTCTTGAATTTCTTCTTCACAGAGCTAAGCTCTAAATCCATCGTGCTTTTAGAGGGTCTCATGATTGCCACTGCACCGATTAAACCCGTCAATTCATCCACTGCATACAGGACTTTTTCCATCTCATGTTCCGGTCTGATGTCTACCGTAATTCCATAACCATGACTTGCAGTGGCACGGACGATTCTTTCATCGATCCCTCTTTCCCGAAGGATTTCCTGGCTCTTGATGCAGTGCTGTTCGGGATACTTACCGAAATCCAGATCATGCAGCAGTCCGACAATGCCCCAGAACTCTGCATCCTGTTCATAGCCAAGCTTTGCTGCAAAATACTTCATGACCCCTTCTACTACTCTGGCATGCTTCAAATGAAATTCCTCTTCATTGAATACCGTCAGCAATTCCCATGCTTCTTGCCTTGTGGGTACTTTTCCCATGCTTATCATCCCTTCCGTCATAATATATAATCGCCATTTACCGGACCCCGGTGATATCCTTGATTACCTCTCCTGCAAGGATCAATCCTGCTACAGAAGGAACAAAGGAGATACTTCCCGGTATCTGCCGCTTCACAGTACACTTTCTCTGGGTTCCCGGCGGACACACACAATTGGTCCTGCAGCTGACGGACATATCATCCAAAGGCTTTCTGACCGGCTCCTTAGAGTATACCACCCTCAGCTTCTTGACCCCTCTTGCCTTCAATTCTCTTCTCATTACCTTTGCCAGCGGGCACATAGAGGTTTTATAGATATCCGTCACTTCAAACCGGGTAGGGTCCAGCTTGTTGCCAGCCCCCATACAGCTGATAATCGGAATATTCTTCTGCTGGGCGCGAAGGACCATCTCGATTTTTGCTGAAACCGTATCAATCGCATCTACAATATAATCATATTGTGAAAAATCAAATTGATCAGCATTCTCGGGAGAATAAAAACACTGGTGTGCTGTTACGACTGCCTTCGGATTGATTTCAAGAATACGTTCCTTCATCACATCCACCTTATATTTTCCGATGGATTTCATCGTAGCAATCATTTGGCGGTTGATATTCGTCAGGCATACCTTATCGTCATCAATGATGTCCAGGTTCCCGACTCCGCTTCTGGCCAGTGCCTCAACCGTATAACCGCCGACTCCTCCGATGCCGAAGACTGCAACCCGCGCATTTTTTAATCTATCCATAGCCTCTGCCCCTAGCAGAAGCTCAGTTCTCGAAAACTGATTCATTACTCAATCCTAACCTTCCTATTCAATCACATTCCTGATCTAACCATTTCAAAGATATATGATAAGACCTAAATCCTACTATGTCAATGGATATTATCGTATCGTATTTCCTCTAATCCACTTTCATAAATTTCTGCAACAAAAAAGCTGTCTTGGCAGACTCCGTTCAAGGAAGAACCTGCTAAGACAGCCCGTATTATTCATATTAAACTTCTTCGAAACTATCCTTGCCTACACCACAAACCGGGCATACCCAATCTTCGGGAACATCTTCCCATTTCGTTCCTGGAGCAATTCCGCCATCAGGATCGCCTAATGCTTCGTCATAGATATAACCACATGCTGTACATTCAAACTTCTTCATATTATACCTCCATCTGCTCATGATTAGATTTGTCGCTACATTATTATATATACCATAAAACGGTTTAAATCACAACATAGAAATGTAAAATTATCCATTACAAATAAGTAAGAGTATGCTATAATAATTTTACTACCAGATACGACCAGTTAAGGTAGAATATCATAGTAATAATTAATTTGATTGGAGGTATTCTAATGAAAGCATATGTTGAACGTAATGGCTGTATCGGCTGCGGTCTGTGCTCTGATACCTGCCCCGCCGTATTCCGCATGGATGCAGAAGGACTGGCCGAGGCTTATACCTCTCCTGTTCCAAAAGATGCGGAGGCCGCAGCGAGAGAAGCTGAATCCGGCTGTCCCGTATCCGTTATCATGATTGAAGATTAACTACATACATCAGAAAGGAAGATACAATATGTTAAATAAAGAAGTCGCAAAATTACTGAATGAACAAATCACAAAAGAATTTTATTCTGCTTATCTCTATATGGATATGGCAAATTATTTCTCCGATCGCAGCCTGACAGGCTTTGAAAACTGGTTCTTTGTACAAATGCAGGAGGAAAGGGATCATGCCCTTTTATTCCGTCAGTTTATCCTGAATAACGGTGAACAGGTAACCCTAGCAGCAATTGACGCTCCGAATCAGAATTACAAAAACTTCCGTGAGCCGCTGGTTCTGGCCTATGAGCATGAGCAGACCGTAACCGCTTCTATTAACAATATCTATGATGTAGCCTATCAGGTTAAGGATTTCAAGACCATGCAGTTTTTGGACTGGTTCTTAAAGGAGCAGGTAGAAGAAGAAAAGAATTCGGATGACAATGTCAAGAAATATGATTTATTTGCAGGAGATCCGAAGGGCTTGTACCTTCTTGACAGCGAAATGAAGGCAAGAATGTATAACCCTCCGACATTGGTTCTGTAATATGACTCTATTGAAATATGTGGGAAGCCGGCAGCTGCCGGCTTCTTTTTTTCTAAACCTTAATTGTAAATCGAAATGCAGCCCTTTCGAATCTGAATTGAGTGTTACATCTTAAATCTAATATCTATGCCAGGTGGTTGCATCCTGGCTTACAAAAAAGATTGGTTGCTTCCAATCTTTTTTGTTTTCTAAAATATAAATCTCATATATCCTAAAAGAGTTGGCGGCAGAATGGAGGGTATATGTCTAAATTCTTTACCTATGAAGAAAGACTGCACCTACAGAAGTTTCTTAAGGATTGTGTTTCCTTTAAAGAAATCGGTCGCAGAATGGATAAAAATCCAACTACCATTTCAAGAGAAATCCGAAAGTATAGTTCTGAAATTGCAACTGGATATCCTGGGTTTCCCTTTAATGCCTGTAAGAACCGTTTTAACTGTCGGTCGAAAAAAGTATGTGGCAAGTATTGTTCAAGAAAAACTGATATCTATTGTAAACTCTGCACTTCGTGCAATGTCAACTGTTCTGAGTTTGTAGAGGAGATCTGTACCGCCCGATTCAGAGTTCCTTACATTTGTAACGGATGTGATACTATTGGTAAATGTACGCTTTTGAAAAATATTTATGACGCTGAACATGCCCATATAAAAGCACATAGTGCTATATCCCAGTCACGAAGCGGTTTATGTGTATCCGAGGATGAAATAGCCAGACTCAATAAGGTTATATCGCCACTGGTTCAGAATGGTCAGTCGGTAAATCAGGTGTATATCAATCATCGGGACGAACTAATGTGTAGCGAAAAAACCATTTACAATTACATTGATGCATGTCTGTTTGATGTCAGAAACATTGATCTTCCAAGAAAAGTTAAGTTTCGTGAGCGATATAAAAAGCCTGAGTTTAAAGTGGATAAAGGTTGTCGTATAGGCCGTAATTATGAAGATTTTGAAGCTTACATGAATAAGCATCCTGATACTTCAATTGTTCAGATGGATTCTGTCATTGGTTCCAGAGGTGGTAAATGTCTTTTGACCATTCATTTTGTGGAATGCAGCTTTATGCTTGCTTTTTTGAGAGATGCCAATACGTCAAAGTCTGTTATAGATATATTCAATCATCTTGATGAGAATCTAGGAAAAGCCTTATTTGACAGATTGTTTCCTGTTATTCTTACCGATAATGGAAGCGAGTTCTCCAATCCAAAGGCGATTGAATACCGGGAAATAATTCCGTATCGGCGGACGAACGTATTTTACTGTGATGCAGGCAGTCCTTATCAAAAAGGAGCAATCGAAGTAAACCATGAACTAATGCGGAGAGTTCTGCCAAAAGGTACAAGTTTCAACGATCTCTCGCAGGGAGATATCGAATTAATGATGAATCACATCAATTCTTACAAAAGAAAAAAGCTAAATAATCGTAGTCCCTACGAAACATTCAGCTTTTATCACGGAGAAGAAGTTTTACATAAACTTGGATGTTCACTGGTTGCAGCCAGAGACATCATGTTAAAACCTGCTCTTCTCAAAAAATAATAAATTTGCGTGCCGCCAACCTTTATCTGCCTAAGGAATAAAGGGGTGGATTCTCCGATTACGAAAACATCGAGAGGGAGTCGACCTCCCTTTGGCATGCTTGTAATTATTATAATACTCCAAAAAAAGCTGAAAATCAAACTGCATTTGGGTTACAAATGTAGCCTGTCGTTTACAAAAACTGCATTTCAGTTACAAATGTGGCATTTCGCCTACAAATATTCAATTGTCAGTTACAAAGATTGCACCTC
>JAEZLY010000283.1 GCA_023414985.1 Bacillota bacterium
CAATCTTTTTTGTAAGCCAGGATGCAACCACCTGGCATAGATATTAGATTTAAGATGTAACACTCAATTCAGATTCGAAAGGGCTGCATTTCGATTTACAATTAAGGAATTAAGCTCGCATTGCAGTAAATTTAACAGATTCAGTCCAACAGTATATATCAGATAGGCTGCTTCATTAGTCGCGTTACCAGCTCCACTGCTGTTTGTGCATCCTCCGAATATCCGTCGGCTCCGATTTCATCCGCATAGCTTTGCGTTATGACGGCGCCACCAATGATGATTTTCGCGGTTACATCCTGCTCCTTCGCCAGCTCAACCACCCTCTTCATCTCGACCATTGTCGTGGTCATCAAAGCAGAAAGAGCGACGATGTCCGCCTTTTCTTCCTTCGCTGTACGGAGAATTTTCTCTGTAGGTACATCCTTTCCAAGATCAATGACACGATAGCCGTAATTCTTCAACATCAACGCTACCAGATTCTTACCGATATCATGAATATCTCCCGATACAGTGGCTATGATAACCGTACCTTTATCAGCAGCTTTTCCGCTCTTCTGAAGCCTTGGCTCCAGATAATCGATCGCCAGCTTCATTGTCTCCGCCCCGGCAATCAGCTGTGGCAGGAAATAGATCTGCCGGTCATAAAGACTACCCACTTCATTGATCGCCGGTATCAGTACCTGCTCGATCAGCAGCTGAGGCGATAGATCGGTTGCCGTTAATTCCTCTTCTACGAGAGCGACAATATTTTTCTTATTTCCTTTGACCACTGCCTGGTAGATTGCCTGCTTCTTGCCATCAGCCGGAGTCTGAGAGGCCGCCTGATCATTCCCTGATTTCCCGCTATCTGCCGCAGAACGAACCGATACCGCTTTCCCTTCCGTTCCCTTGTCTGTCTTAGGAGATGCTTCCATACCTGCAGAGATCACGGTCGGCCGTGAGGCTGCCCGGTCAATATACCTCTGTGGAGCATCCTCCACCGCACGAAGCAGATCAGCAGCCAGAGAAGTATTCACCAACAGATCCTGGGATGGGTTAGCAATTGCCATAGTCAACCCTGTCTGTATCGCAAAGGCTAGGAAAGTGCTGTTGATGAACTGCCGTTCCGGTAATCCAAAGGAAATATTAGATAAGCCCACGATTGTCGCTATACCGAGTTCCTGCCTGCAATATCTTATGGTCTCCAGGGCTTCCTTCGCCGCTGTCGGATTGGCACCGACTGTTGTTACAAGACCGTCTACAATAATGTCCTCTGCAGATAAGCCGAATTTCTTCGCCCTATCTACGATTTTGCCTATGATCTCCTTCTTTTCCTCAATATCCTTCGGTAGGCCCTGATCCGACAAAGGAAGCAGGATGAACATCGCACCGTATTTTGCGGCAATCGGGATCAGCTTCTCGAACTTCTCCTTCTCCAGAGAGATGGAATTGATCAGAGCACGCCCGGGGTATAGACGAAGTGCTGCTTCTATGACTGAGACATGGCTTGAATCGATACTGAGCGGCAGTTTGGCGGAAGAAAGTGCTTCCTGCATGACGAGGAGCATGGTCTCCTTCTCGTCAATTCCGTTCATACCGACATTGATATCCAGTACGGAGGCCCCAAGCTCCGATTGTTCTACTGCCATTTCTGCAACCAGATCCGTTCGGCCTTCTCTGAGTTCTGCTTGAAGGACTTTCTTACCGGTAGGATTGATACGCTCTCCGACTACCAGAAAAGGTCCGTCCAGGGGTATGTCAACCGTTCTTGTCTCCGTTGTTAATGCTCTGATATGGGATCGGCGAATGAGTTTCGGAGCTCTGCCTACTGTCTTTTCAACCAGGTATTTCATATGAAGCGGTGTCGTACCGCAGCAGCCTCCGACAATGTCCGCACCGGCTTCTAATAGCTTCTCAATCCCCGCTGCGAATTCTTCCGGGTCCATCGGGAAATGAGTATGGCCGTCTATCAATTGGGGAATTCCTGCATTGGGCTTAGCCATAATCGGGACAGTTGCATATTCCTTCATTTCACGTACGATCTCTGCCATCTTGTCAGGTCCGGTAGAGCAATTCACACCGACTGCGTCCGCCCCCATGCTCTGCAGAACGATCACTGCGGTCTTCGGACCCGTTCCGAACAGGGTCCGTCCATTCTCCTGATAGGTGAGCGACACGATAACAGGCAGATCACAGGTTTCCTTTACAGCCAGAAGCGCTGCTCTGCACTCCTGGAGGCTCATCATCGTCTCGATGACCACCAGATCCACACCTGCCTGAAGGATATAGGTCAACTGCTCCTTGTAGACCTCCACCAGTTCTTCAAAAGGCATGGTTCCTACAGGCTGAACCTGTACCCCTGTCATGGTTAAGTCAGCGGCGATATAAACTTTTCTCTGTTTTCCGGCCTGGCTTCGGTATTGCTCCACCGCCTTCTTCGATATTTCCACCAGTCCCAGATTGATTTCCCTAATTCGATCCTTCAGACCGTATTCCTCGAGCTTGATCCGGTTCGCTGTAAAGGTAGGTGCAAGAATGATATCTGAGCCGGCTTCCAGAAATTCTCTCTGAAGCTCAGTACAAATTTCAGGATGACTAAGGATCCATTCCTCCGGGCATACACCTGCGGCCATACCTCGTTTTTGCAGATTACTTCCGGTTGCTCCGTCTACGATTGTTATTTTTGATGCGATTAACCCTGAAAATTCCTCTCTTGTCATAGTCCCACCCTTTCTATCTCAATATCTTATCCAACAGACTGACCCGGTTAAAGGGAAGCATGAAATAAAAACCATCTGCAAACGGTTCCAGAAATCCCATAATTTCTCTGGCCAATTCCGCTCCGACCTCTTCCGCTTCCTCCCTTGACATATCCGGGCGATATCTGGCAACCACTTCATCCGGCACCTTTATCTGTCCCATCTCATTTTTTATAAAGCAGGCATTCCGATAACTGACCAGCGGCATGATACCGCATAATATCTTAGTATCCACCCGCTCCTTGATCTGCCTGATCCGCTCCGCATCCTCTTTGGAATAGATGGGCTGTGTCAGGAAATATTTACAGCCGGCATCAATTTTACGCTGCATTCGTTCCACTACCTTATCGACCATTCCCCGGCTATGATTTAATGCTCCTCCGTAGCAGATAGGTTCTGCTGCGAAATGCTCGATATTCATCTCCTTTACATAATCCATGAGCTGAATAGAATTATAGTCAAACACCGCTGTCGTGGAAATACGGCTTTCCCCCGGAACAGGATCCCCGGTTACGAGAAGGAGATTACGGATACCGTGTATGTATGCCCCTAAGAGTACGGAACGCATTGAGATCATATTCCTGTCTCTGCAACAAAGATGGGGCATGACATTCAATCCGGTCTCCTCCGCAATCTTGATACCCATCAGTAATGAATCCACGCGGCTTCTTCCCATCGGGGAATCGGCAAAGGTGATAACATCTGCACCGGACTTTTTTACCGCATGGGCACATTCCATGATCTGATCGATATTGGCATCATAGGGTGGGTCAAGCTCAACGGCAATTACCTTTTTCCCTTCCTGCATCTGCCAGTAGAATTCATTCTCTCTTGCAGGCTTACAATCCGTATGGATATTGCTCTGCTTAATCCGGGCAGTTGTCGGCTTCTTAGTTCCTTTCAGCTTATCCGCCATTGAAGCGATATATTCCGGAGTTGTTCCGCAGCATCCGCCAACGATATCCACTCCCAGGGACGCAATGTCCGCCATGTTATCAGCAAAGTACCTTGCATTGTCCATGAAGACCATACGGTTCTGCAGCTGTTCCGGATAACCGGCATTCGGGGATATATAAAGATATCGTTCTGTAGGCAGTACAACCCTTTGAAGCAGTTTCAGCATATGTCCCGACCCTACACCGCAGTTCAGACCGCAAGCATCGATTTCTATACAGCTGCTTATCCTGTCCAGGATACGTTCCGCACGTATACCGGCTGCCGTATAACCGTTCTTATTAACACAGAAGCTTGCCATCAGGAACATCTCCGGTGCCTTTTCTTTCATATAAGGAGCGAGCTTTTCGATATAGCTGGAGTTTGCAAAGGTCTCAAAGTGAATACCGTCGAGTCCGGCCTCGATAAAAAGATCGCATAGTAACCGATACTCTTCTAAAACCTCCTGCTCCTGTGTCTCAGAATCCTCCGGTATCGGTCCGATGTCTCCGAGAATCCATACCGGTTCTTCTGTATGCTGTGCTCGCTCTTTCCACTCTTCTACACTGTCCCTCGCCAACTTGCAGGCTTTCCGTACAATGCTTTTCTGTTCTTCAAGGCTACAGCGCAGCATAGCCCTGTTTGCAGCAAAGGTATTCGTCCTTAGCAGCCTTGCGCCTGAGGACAGGTAATCCTTATGGATTTGCTTTATGGTATCAGGATCCGTCAGGTTAGCCGCTTCCGATACGGCACCGGGCTTGCCGGCAATACTGCCGTAATAGGTTCCCATGGAACCGTCGGCAACTAGCTGATGCTCCTGCAGATATGCTTTGATATTCATAGGTATTTCTCCTGCTATTAATTTGATACTTTATCGCGTTAAAGTTATTGTTTCTTATTATATCTCATTCCTTCCGCTATCACAAGCATTTTCACGGTGAAAATAATGTGTTATAATATCCCTGCGATTTCTAACAAATATGGAGGAACCAAATGAAGAAGAACCACGGAAAAGTACTTACCATTATCATACCGTTTATATTTCTTATCCTTTATGCTCTGAAGGATACCCTTTTTTCGCTCTTAGCTCTGCTTCCTCCCTGCTTTCTCTATTCCCATTTTCATCTTTACTGTCCTGCCTGCGGCAATACCCGAAGCGTGTCGGCCTTGCTTCGCGGAGAATTCCTTGAGGCCTTAAGCTATAATATTGTACCTTTTATTGTACTGGTTATCGTGTTTGCAGGATATATAGAGCTTGCAACGTACAGCTTCGGTACTCATAGACGTATCCTTCCCCGCAGACTTTCCGTATACATTCTGCTGATCATGCTGGTATTCCTTTATCTGCTTCTGCGGAATTTTATTCCGTCTCTGTCACCCGGGTTATAGAAGTAAGTGCCCGCAAGTTGCGCGCACTTTAATCATATAAAAGAATCACCTACAGTATAAAAAATAAGGCTGTTCTGAGACCTGATCTGCTCCACTCATAAACTGAGCGGCATTTCAAAGGTCTCAAATCAGCCTTTTCTTTATCATTGCTTCCTATAAACTTAAATCAATTAATAAACAGAGGACTCTACATCATTATAAATCTCATTATAAAACTGTTTATAATAATTCGAGAATTCACTATTTCCTGTAAACATATAGGCATAAAATGCAACTAAGATAATACAGATTATGATTGTTGCCGCACCGATGATAATACCGATGATAGCCAAGGACCTTCCGTCCTTCTTATTCTTTAGTACAATGATGCCAAGTACAACGCTTACGATGGATAGAGGTAATGAAATAAACCAACAGCAGCTGATCAATAAGCTGACAATACTGCAGACCAGGGAAGCAACTGCCATGGAGTTGTTGGTCTTGGGCGCCTGATAAGGGTTTTGGTATCCCGATGAATATTGATTTTGATTATATTGATTGTTATACGGGTTTTGATTGTACTGCTGATTGTTATACGGATTCTGATTATATTGCTGATTCTGGGAGTAATTCTGCTGGTACTGTCCCGGCTGCTGATACTGTCCCTGATTATTCAGTGAATATCCCTGTTGCTGAAAACCCTGCTGACTTCCCTGTGACGGTTGGCTCTGTGTTTGTTCCTGAGATCTCTGATCACCCGGCTGTTCATATCCGGTATGTTCGCTCTGTTCTTGGCCGTTATCATTCTCCGGTGTATCTGAACCAATTGGTTTTTCCGTATTTTCATTATTCAAATTATCGAATGGATTATTGTTCTCTCCCATGTCATATATCCCCCTTATCTGTAAAATGCTGTCTCAGATAGTTCCATATTATGCAGAAACTGTTAAAAACATCCTATCATACATCGAAATCTTATTCAATACATTTATTATTTCTAATCCTACAGGAAACATACAAAAATTTAGAAGTCAACTTTTTTACCTTTGCACATTTCTATTTAATTTATTGACTAAATTAATCTAATACACTATAATATTGTATAGAGAAAGGATTGCCAAGCATTCCATTTCATTATATGAAGGAGGATTACCATGAATATTCCTAAAGTAAAATTAGGTATTATCGCAGTCAGCAGAGACTGTTTTCCTATGGAGCTGTCTGTCAGCAGAAGAAAGGCTGTCGTTACCTCTTATGAGAAGAGATATGGAGCAATTTATGAATGCCCTACGACGGTGGAAAATGAGATACATATGAAGAAGGCATTGGAGGAGGTAAAAGAGGCAGGATGTAATGCTCTCGTAGTTTACCTCGGAAACTTTGGTCCCGAGACTTCCGAGACTCTGCTTGCCAAGTATTTTGACGGCCCTACCTTATTCGTAGCTGCTGCAGAGGAAAGCGGTGATAATCTGCTTGACGGCAGAGGTGATGCTTACTGCGGTATGCTGAATGCCAGCTATAACTTAAAGCTCCGTGGAATCAGAGCATTTATTCCCGAATATCCGGTAGGAACTCCGGATCAGGTTGCTGATATGATCGGAGAATTTGTTCTTTCCGCAAGAGCGGTGATTGGTTTGAATAATCTTAAGATTATATCCTTTGGTCCCCGTCCCCAGGACTTTCTTGCCTGCAACGCTCCGATCAAACAGTTATATAATGTCGGCGTAGAGATCGAAGAGAACTCAGAACTTGATTTATTCGCAGCCTTCAATGCCCATGCCGGAGACTCCCGTATTCCCGAAGTAATCAAGAGCATGGAGCAGGAACTCGGTGCCGGTAATAAGATGCCCGGAATCCTTCCGAAACTTGCTCAATATGAGCTCACCCTGCTCGACTGGGCTGAGGAGCATAAAGGTGCCAGAGAATATGTGGCTTTTGCAAATAAGTGCTGGCCTTCCTTCCAGACACAGTTCGGCTTCGTTCCCTGCTATGTTAACAGCCGTCTCACAGCACAGGGCATCCCGGTAGCCTGTGAGGTTGATATCTACGGCGCATTAAGCGAGTATATCGGAACCTGTATCAGTGAGGATGCGGTAACTCTACTGGATATCAATAACACAGTTCCTGCTGATATGTATGCTTCCGAGATTAAGGGCAAATTCAAATATGAGCATAAAGACACCTTCATGGGCTTCCATTGCGGCAACACCGCAATCTGCAAGCTTGGTCAGTCCTCCATGAAAAATCAGAAGATCATGGCAAGAGCTTTGGAACCGAATCAGGAGCCCAATATCACCCGTGGTACTCTCGAGGGCGATATCATCCCCGGAGAAATCACCTTCTTCCGTCTTCAGAGCACAGCTGATGCAGAGCTGAAGGCTTATATTGCAGAAGGCGAAGTGCTTCCTGTTGCAACTCGTTCCTTCGGAGCGATCGGTGTATTTGCTATCTCTGAGATGGGCCGTTTCTACCGTCATGTATTGATTGAGAAGAATTATCCTCATCATGGTGCAGTTGCCTTCGGTCATTATGGAAAAGCTCTCTTTGATGTATTCCGTTATATCGGAGTAACCGATATCGGTTTCAATCAGCCGAAGGGTATGCTGTATAAGACTGAGAATCCTTTTGCATAAATTTCATTCATAATAATAGAAAAAACGGGACTGTTTATTACAACAGCCCCGCTTTTTTCATATATAAAGGTTATCTTATTAACGAACAATTGATTTTTTCCTCTTATTTTATACAAGCTTGTCAGTTTATCATCAATTTTTCACCATAGGACGGCGGAGATTTAGATAGTTTTCCTATAGGAAGTTCTTATCGTATATGATACAATAAGACGTTAGAAATCCCAGCGAGGTGATACCATTGAAAATTATTATACCTGCCTATCAGCCGGATGAACGGATGATACAGCTGATTGAACAGATAAAACAAAATAATGGCTATGATATCCTCCTCGTGGATGATGGAAGCGGTGAGGAATGCCATTCTCTCTTTGAACAGGCACGTGGATTAGGATGTACCGTTTTAACCCATCCTGCCAACCGAGGGAAGGGTGCGGCATTAAAGACAGCGTTTACTTATCTTTTGGAGAACCAATGTCAGGATGGTTTGATCTGCGCCGACTGTGACGGTCAGCATACCTGGAAGGACATCAGAAGAATTGCGGAAGCTCTTCCCGACCATCCGGCCTCCATTCTTCTGGGAAGCAGACAATTCGTTGGTAAGGTACCGCTGAAAAGCCGGTTCGGGAATGCCCTCACACGGCTTGTATTCACCTGTATCTCCGGTGGGAATAAAATACCGGATACACAGACAGGTTTACGCGGATATCATGCAGCGCTGTTGCCCTGGCTGATCAGCCTGGATGGTAACAGGTATGAATATGAAATGAACCAGTTGCTGAGTGCAAAAAAGGCCGGGTATGGTTTTTACTGCATTCCGATTGATACGATTTATGAAAATAAAAACAAAGGATCTCACTTTCAACCGATTCGCGATTCGATACGAGTATACCTTCCAATCGTAAAATTCAGTGCTTCCTCCCTGCTCTGCGGACTGATTGATTTCCTGCTGCTGTTCTTACTCAAAGGAATAAGTGATAATCTATTATTCTCGGTTATACTTGCCAGAGTAATCAGCTCCTTATGTAATTATCTTTTAAATAAGCATCTGGTTTTTGCAGCAAAGGAAGGCAGAAAAGCATTCTCCCTGCTACAATATTATGCTTTGGCAGCACTGATTCTCACCTGTAATTATCTGCTGCTCTCCTTCCTGAACGAAATTGCCGGAATTCCGCTTTTCTACAGTAAGCTGTTAACAGAAATCCTTCTTTTTGCGCTCAGCTATACCGTGCAAAGGAAAATAATTTTTAAAAACAAATCCATTACATAGTATTTTCTATATAGGATAAACTATCAAAGAGAGGCTGACAGCCTCTCTTTCATATTAATTATTATATATCATAAACTAAAACTTGTTTATGATCTCTTAGCTCCACTTGAAATTGCAAGCAAGCTTGTAATTTTTCATTACGTTTTTATTCTATAAAGGAAAAGGTGATAGTATGTCCTATGTGGCCCCCGCAATTAAAGAGAAGTTCGAGACACTTTCCATTGATTTAAAGAATTCAATATTGGAACGGAATGTTGAACTATATACCATTCACGACCTCATCAACGTTTTGGAAGATATTGTGAAGGAAGCTGAGGTAGAGGATAAGCAGCTCGCGAAATCCACCAAGTAGAGAAGAATATTATTCTGTAATATGGTATTGATTTCTTAACAGCTCATGAATCCTCTCTTCGGGTGCAGGTCTGCCTAACAGGTAGCCCTGCCCTGCCTCACAGGCGTGACTCCTTAAATACTCCAATTGTGCTTCTGTCTCAATCCCCTCAGCTACTACCTCGTATTCCAGGTCGTGGGCAAGGATCAATATGTTCTTAATTAATAAGGTATCGATTCCGTTGTCATTGATGGCATCGATGAAGCTTTTATCCAGCTTAATGATATTAATCGGGAATATCTTAAGATAATTCAGGGAGGAATATCCTGTACCAAAGTCATCCAGCGCTACCCGAATACCCAGCTTTTTCAACCGGCATAAGTGGTTGATGACAATCTCAACATCCGAAATATTCGCTGTCTCTGTAATCTCTATTACTACTTTATCATAATCCACCTTTGTCTCCAGAAATATCTGTTCCAGTTCAGGGAAATTCACTGTACTTGTCAGGCTCTTGCCGGAAAGATTGATTGACATAATAATATCACGAAAGCCCATCCTCTCCAGAATTTTCTTCTGCTCCAGCGCCTTGGTGATAATCCAGCGTTCCAGCTTATAGATCTGTCCGGAATCCTCCGCTACCGGAATAAATTCTCCCGGAGAGATAAAGCCTTCCTTCGGATGGAACCAACGAATTAAGGCCTCCAGGCCGGTGATTTTCCCTTCCTTTAAATCATACTGCGGCTGATAATACAGAAGAAATTGATTCTCCTCCAGTCCGTACTGTAGATTGTTGATCATATTCATATGACGGAAATTCTCATCCTTGATATCCTTCTGATAGAACAGAACCCTGTTCTTGCCTTCCTTCTTCGCTTCATACATCGCTATATCCGCATTCTTTAAAAGCATGGTGGTATCTCTACCGTCCTGGGGATAGACGACGACACCCACGCTCATAGAGATAAAGAATTGATAATTCTCTATGGACCAGGTTTTACTTATTCTTGTCCTGATTGCATCAAGCAGTTCATTTAATCCCTGCTTTGACATGCTGTTGTATAGAATTGCAAATTCATCCCCGCCCAAGCGTGCTACAAGATTAGGCTCTGTCATCTCAAGCTTTAAGCATTCCGCGAAATAGGTAAGAAATAGGTCTCCTGCCTGATGTCCTATGGAGTCATTAATCGTCTTGAAGTTATCGATATCTATGTACGCTATCATAAAGCAATTGAAATCATTTTGGCTGATATGCCTGCTGACTTCATTTTCAAACATAATTCTATTTGGAAGTCCGGTTAACCGATCATAAAAAGCAAGCCGCTCTATCTTATCTTCATAGTGCTTTCGTTCATTGATATCCGCGCCAAAAGAGACGAAATAACTGCTGCCGTTGTCATTCGGAGAGGTAATCAGATTGCTGTTCCATAGAATATTGATCCGTGCTCCGTCCTTTGCAATAATCGGAAATTCATTATTGTATAATTTTTTACCCTGACGCATTTCAATAAAGCTTCTTTGGATACCCGCCCGGTATTCTTCCGGAACCATCAGCTCCATCCAGCTCCTATCCTGAAGGTCTTCCTGGGTATACCCGATGGCCTTTTGTGTATATGGATTTATACTCATAATAGCATTTTCATCATGAGTAACGATAAATACCGGTGCTTCCTTTATAATCTTTTCTGTCAGTTCCTTCTGGAAGAGCAGCTCCGTTTCAGTTTTAAGCTGTTCAGCATGAGCTTCTTGCAGCTGTCGATAGGCCTCGTCTGTTTTTTTGTTTTCATTTCTTATCATCACCATCCGCTTATGAATCAGCGAAAAAACCATTATTGTTGTGATCAGGATATAAAACCAGCCCTTATATGTCTGAAAATGCTTATATTTATCAATATCCCGAAGCATAGACCATAAAATGCTGTCTGACAGCAGAATCCATAATACACCGAATACAGCATAGATGATAGAAATTGAAACGGCTTCATATCGGATTACCTCAGCTAATTTCTCAATTACACTTTTACCCTTCCGCTGCCTTTTCTTCTCTTCCTGCAAGTCTGACCCACCCTTCGTCTATTTTGAACTTGGAAAACAGCCCAGTTTATGTAAATATTATACGTTATCACAAAATTGGTGTCAATTTTTAAATTATTTTATCGAAATGCAGCGAAAAGAAAAAACAAGAGCCTTGGGGGTCCTTTCCCAGGCTCTTGTAAAGTCATTATCCACAAATTGGTACGGTTATATCATGAACTTCGTTCATGATCTTCAGCTCCGATCGGATTTTGCAAGCAAGCTTGCAAATCCTCACTACGCTTTTATTATATCACTTTATGATAAATGTGAAGCTGACCATCTACCTTGAATTTATCTACCATTGGAACGATTTTTAAGAAATGCAGTGTTTTCATATGTCTATCCAGGGCTTCTCTATCTTCCCATTCCTCAATCATCGTCAGGATTGCAGGATCTTTCTCATCCTGATACAACTCATATTTGATACAGCCTGCTTCCTTTCTTGTCTCAGCAACAAGCTCCTCGTAAAGACTGATCGCTTCTGTTACTTTATCACCTACCAATGTACTCTGTGCTACTACCTTGACCATAATGCTTTCCTCCTTTTACTCTTTGTTTTCTCTGGATTTATCTTTTAATCTTTATGAATATTTTCAGGCTACTTCCTCATTTTCTGATCCCTTCTCTTGGTCAGCAGTTACTGTTTCTATATCCATTGTTTTTTTCTTACCTGTGAGATAGATGCCATACATTCCAACCACTCCGCAGATTGATAAAACAAAGGCCAACAGCCAGATATAATGTAATCCGGTCTCCTGAATAAATTTTCCTGCTACAGAGGTTCCCAGGGCAGCACCGACGGACCAGCTCAATGAACCGATTGCATTGAAGCGTGCTCTGAAATTACTGGGACTGTTATCAGCGAGATATACCCCGAAATTCGTCACCACCAGGATCTCTCCGACTGTCCAGATTATCGTCGATACGATAAACAGCGCAAAGCTGTTGACCAGCCCAAGCATACCAAAGCCCACTGCATAGAATAACCCGGCTAACGTGATATTAATCAGCGGTTTGAACCGTTTTGTAACAGAAGTAATTCCCACTGTCAGAAGCAATACCGTAAAAGCATTGATGCTCATCAGTACACCGAATTTACTTGCTCCGCTCGCACCGAAGATAGTGTCTGTCGTCAAAGGGAGGGAAAATCTGTGCTGGGTGTAAACAAAGGAATAGATGACATAGGCAATCAGAAAAAATATGATATGCGGACGCTTTAGCAAAGCACTGAAGGTATTTCCCTTCTCCTCCTGCTCCTGATGGGTGTATACGGTCTGCTTCATCTCCTCAGGCTTTAATTCCTTTACATTCTTGCCAATCAGAAATACTGCGATGAAGGAGGTCAGTGCATCTCCGATAAATAATAAGGGGAGGAAATTGTTGAACAGAAATCCGGCAACAATCGGTCCCAGGGCAACGCCGATATTAATTCCGAGATATTGCAGGGAGAAGCCCTGCTGCCTCTTCTCCGGCGGCAGCATATCCATGATGATTGCATTCATCGGCGGTCTGACCGCTCCATGAAACATAGTGGAAAGTAACAGCATCGCAACTACAAACGCAGGGTTTTTGATGAACGCACAGGGAAGCAGGCTTAACGCTGCACAGCTTTGCGCAATCAGGTAAGTCTTCTTTCTTCCGATCTCATCTGCGAACTTTCCTCCCAGAAAGGAAGAAGGGATTCCGATCAGGGAAGTAATCGTAACAATTACTCCTGCTATACCTACGGAAAGACCGATCTTCAGTGTCAGATACATCGTTAAGAAAGGCATGACAAAATCACCAAATCGATTGATGATTGT
>JAEZLY010000305.1 GCA_023414985.1 Bacillota bacterium
GGTTAGTACTGGAGAAGGTATTACCCAGAGGAAGAAGTTGGGGAAGCGAGAGGGTAGAAGATTTATAGAATAAGATTGACTAAAACGTATATCCATGTGATATACCTTTTTAGACAATCTTATTTGATTCTCAGAGCTATCGTGGCATATCGGATTCCTCTGCCGTAAACCAAGGACCGAGGACTTTGTGTGCCAGTTGAAAGATTTCATGATAATTCATCGGACCATCCTGAGCGATGTCGGAGACACCGTGAAGCTTTGCAAGAGCGGGGGTATAATCCGTCAATTGATATAAGGCATAGTGGTAATCAGCCGGTCCGTTTTCATAATGAGTGATGATTGGTGTGACTGCAGCCTGGCTGATGTAGGTACCGCTGTTGTCCTTAGTAATTGTAACCTCAGCCATTGCTCCAAGCATCCGAGGGGCCTCCCGCTGGTAGGACAGAAAATTACCAAGGGAATAGTAGACCAGCATCCGATGACCGTCGTCTTTCCCAATCCACTCTACCGGCTCCAGAACATGGGGATGTGCTCCAATCACAAGATCTACGCCATGTTCATAGAAGAATTCTGTCAGCTCCTTCTGCATCGAGGTTGGCTGATACACATATTCTGTACCCCAGTGCGGAAAGACGATCGTAAAGTCGGCATCCTTCTCGGCAAGGGCGATGTCCTTCGCCATCTTCTTCTTGTCCAGCATATTCACAAGATAGGGTTGGTCCTCCGGAAGTCGATTTCCGTTCAGACTGAAGGTATAATTCAGCAGCGCAAGCTTTATTCCATTTTTCTCAATGATGCATATCTTTTTGGAAGCCTCTTCTGTCTCGTTGATTCCGAGTACCTTGATTGCAGGATTGGATTTCCAGTAAGCAAAAGCATTCTTAAGACCTTTTACACCCTTATCCAGAGTATGGTTGGTCGCCTGAAGCACAACATCAAAACCGGTATTGATCAGGGCATCCCCGATCTGGGTTGGGGAGTTGAATACCGGGTATCCGCTGTAGCCAAGTGCCTTTCCCCCGAAGATGGTTTCCTGATTCACGACAGCGAGATCGGCCGTGCTGATCTCCTTCTTTAAGTTGGCATAAAGAAAATCATAGCTGCAGGTACCATCCTCATGCATACCGCTGGCTATGACCTCCCGATGAATCAGATTGTCTCCGACAGCCAAAAGAGTAACCTGGGATGAGGTAGGATCTTTCACTTGGGAGGTTGTCTCAGACCAGGCGGGAACAGCCGTACTTTCATCCTGTGCGCTGTAGGGAAATTCTTTAAACCGGTACAGTGATCCTTCCTTGAATTGCCATGCCGGAGTATCAAAAGGAAAAGTAATTTCAGAAGCATAATACCAAGGGTCCTCCGGATGAAGGGGATTCTTCAGAACATGAAACTCCTGCGCCGGCATATAGCCCTGTGCAAGGAGATAGCATTTGTTACCCTGTGCATCTGTAACCATATCAACAACCACGACACAGTGTCCCGGGGAACCACCCTGTAGAAATAGATCGCCCGGCATAAGCTCTTCGACTGTAATTTGTTCACATTCTGAAGCCAGTGAGAGAGTTCCTGCATAGGCAAAAACCATATCCAGGTAATTCAGAAGTTCCTCGTGCGTATCGTTATAAGTCTTTGCCTTATACCAGCTGACCTCGTTGCCGTCCACTTTGAGACGGTAACCGTCCCGCCACTTGGTATATTCCATATAAAAACCATTGGTCAGGTGAAATGCAATCTGATCATAAGCACCGACAGACCAATAATATTCGGCATAGATTCGGATTGCCGAATCAGCACACTGCTGCAGGTCCCTGCTGCTTAAGCTCAAGTCGAATACTGCTGCATGATCCTCCTGATTGGCTTTCGGTTTGCCGTTATACAAAAGAACCTTACTCCCGGATTTCTTTAACGGAAGGTTACGTAAGAAGGATACCAGTTCCTTGGAATCCGAAGCAGGGCGGGTAAACCCGGAGGGAGGATTAATCCGCTCCGCCAGAGTCATCCCGGAATTATTATAATAAGAGAATTCGGTCCCGTCGTGTGCAGAGGTCGCAGCATCGGATTTCCCGGAGTTTTCTGCAGAGGTATCTTCGGAAGGAGGGAGAGTTGGAGCTGATGTAACTGCTGCACCGGCAGCAGGCGTAGGCCCGTGCTCAGACTGTCCGCTCCCCGGTCGGCAGCCTGCTAACAGCACCGTCGTTAAGAGAAGGAATAGCATCATCCGAAGAATAGCAGGGCATAGTCTCATTTTATGGGAAAAATTATAATATCTTTGATTCATGTGATGGCTCCTGTCATAGAATTTGTTCTCAGAGAAATGTTCTACGGAATTAATTCCTTCCATAGATTGACATCCAGTTTATTATAACATGCATCAGTAGATTAATCCATCCTATCAAATGGAAATACTTTGACAAAGTAAAAAACCCATGGTATACTTTGTCATAAACATAGGAAGTCATAATTTTGGATATCCTAACGGAAGAAATTGAATATTATAATTAAAAGGCTGTGAAAAGAAGAGTACACTGTCTGGCACTCAACAGAGAACCCCGAGAATGCTGAGAAGGGGAGAGAGACATAAGGTCTGACTTTCGAATGGAAGTTTGCATTTGACTTTGGAAGATGGTCTTGGAGCCGCGTACCGAGGAATTATCTTAGGCTGCGACGGAGGCAACCGTTACATTGCTGAGCTGTAACACGATAGGATTTGCATATTAGTCCTTCGCCGGCAGCGACAAAGGCTTTTATCGTGAGATAAAAGCGAATTAAAGTGGTACCACGGGAGCTTCTCTCGTCTTTAAAGAGATTTAAGGATGGGAGTTTTTTTATTATATAGAAAAGTTCTTCGAACTTACCTATATAATAAAAAGCACTCCGTGCAGGATGCGCACGCCGCTTTATCGGAAGATAGCCGCAAGCGGCTACGCGGCGGCGCGTGAGTCACTGGGGCTGACTCTTTGTTAAACAGAAAAGTAAGGAATGGAAGGAATAATATAAGATAGAAAGGAACGATAACATGAACAAAAAACCATATTATATTACCACCGCGATTGCATATACCTCAGGGAAACCTCATATCGGCAATACCTACGAAATCGTACTGGCTGACAGTATCGCACGCTTCAAGAGATTAGAAGGCTATGATGTGTTTTTCCAGACCGGAACGGATGAACACGGTCAGAAGATTGAGCTGAAGGCAGCGGATGCCGGCATTACACCGAAGGAATTTGTAGACGGAATTGCAGGGCAGATTAAGGATATCTGGGATCTGATGAATTGCTCCTATGATAAGTTCATCCGTACCACGGATGCAGATCATGAGAAACAGATCCAGAAGATATTCCGAAAGCTTTATGATAAAGGAGATATCTATAAGGGTCATTATGAGGGAATGTATTGTACCCCCTGTGAATCCTTCTTTACCCCTTCCCAGCTGGTCAATGGTAAGTGCCCTGACTGCGGAAGAGAGGTTCAGCCCGCGAAAGAGGAAGCATATTTCTTAAGACTCAGCAAATATGCAGATCATCTGATCGAGCACATTAATACCCATCCGGAATTTATCCAACCGGAATCCAGAAAGAATGAGATGATGAATAACTTCCTGCTGCCCGGGCTGCAGGATCTGTGTGTATCCCGTACCTCCTTTAAATGGGGTATACCGGTAGATTTTGACGACAAGCACGTAGTTTATGTATGGCTGGACGCCTTGAGCAATTATATCACCGGTATCGGTTATGACGCAGACGGCAATAGTACAGAACAGTTCCGGAAATTCTGGCCGGCAGATTTACACTTAATTGGTAAGGATATCATCCGTTTCCATACCATCTATTGGCCGATTATCCTGATGGCGTTGGAGGTAGAGCTTCCGAAGCAGGTATTTGGTCATCCCTGGCTGATGCAGGGTAGTGCTGCGGATAAGATGAGCAAATCCAGAGGCAATGTGATCTATGCTGATGATCTGGTAAAGCTCTTCGGCGTGGATGCGGTAAGGTACTTCGTACTGCACGAGATGCCTTTTGACAATGACGGAGTCATCTCCTGGGAGCTTCTCGTGGAGAGAATCAATTCTGACCTGGCGAATACCCTGGGTAACCTGGTGAACCGCACTATCTCCATGTCCAACAAGTACTTCGGCGGCATTGTAAGAGACGGTAAGGCAGCAGAGCCGGTTGACGAAGAGTTAAAGACCCTGGCGCTCGAGACTCCGAAGAAGGTCATCGCCAAGATGGAGAAGCTGCGTGTGGCAGATGCCATCAGTGAGATCTTCACCCTGTTCAAGCGCTGTAACAAATATATTGATGAGACCATGCCCTGGGTACTGGCGAAGGAGGAAGACAAGAAAGCTCGTCTGGAGACCGTACTTTATAATCTGGTAGAGAGCATCTGCGTCGGTGCAAGCCTGCTCGAATCCTTTATGCCGGAGACTGCGGCGAAGATCATGGCCCAGCTGAACACGAAGACCAGAACCATAGAGGAGCTGAACAGCTACGGTTTGTATCCGCAGGGAGGCAAGGTAACCGAGGCACCCGAGATATTATTTGCAAGACTTGATCTAAAGGAGGTACTTGAAAAAGTGGAAGCAGCAAAAGAAGCAACAACTGACAAGACAGTAGAAGAAAACGCTGAGGCAAAGGAAGAGAAAGCTTCGGATGTGATTGATATAGAAGCAAAGCCGGAGATCACTTATGATGATTTTGCAAAGCTTCAATTCCAGATCGGTGAAATCATCGCTTGTGAAGAGGTGAAGAAATCCAAGAAGCTATTGTGCTCCCAGGTTAAGATCGGCTCCCAGGTGAAGCAGATCGTATCAGGTATTAAAGCACATTATACACCGGAGCAGATGGTAGGCAAGAAGGTTATGGTAGTCGTAAACCTAAAGCCTGCAACATTAGCAGGAATGTTATCCGAGGGAATGCTGCTCTGCGCAGAGGATGCAGAAGGCAACCTCGCCCTCATGGTACCGGAGAAGCCGATGCCGGCAGGAGCCGAGATCCAGTAAGAGTGCAAAAGGATACCGTATATATATCTTTCTAGAGACGGTGAGATGGCAGGGTTATTCTATTTTACTATCCAGTTATAACTTTTGGGAAATTCTAACTTTCATACTGGAGCTTTATGCATTCCGTCGGAGTGAAGCGACATCCCTGTCGCACACTCCTAAAACGTCCATTTATGGACGTTTTCCGGAATTAACCGCTCCTGCATGAAAGTAAGTATTTCCAGACAAGTTATAAAGTCAGTAAAATAGATTAACTCAGTCATCTCACCTGTTT
The DNA here is from genome assembly GCA_023414985.1 of Bacillota bacterium. Lineage (GTDB taxonomy): Bacteria > Bacillota > Clostridia > Lachnospirales > Lachnospiraceae > Mobilitalea. The sequence goes on from JAEZLY010000305.1 coordinate 5,277, forward strand.
TTCTATAATGGTAATATATTTTATGCGGCAACTCTTTTCGTTTTGTTATTTCCAATTCTTCTTCCGTGTTATTTTGTAGTCTTATTCTGTACTGTTCTTATGTAGTCTTCTCTTTGTTTTTACGTGTCCTTCTACTGTCTTGTACTTATGTTACCAACTTCTGTTTCTTTTACATGGATTTTATCTACGTTGCCTTTATGTGATCATCAGCTTATTTTACACGGATTTCTTCTGAGGTGCTCTTAAGTAGTTTTCTTTTTTATTCATACACGGCTATTATTTTTCTCTATAGATTTTTCTGCTTCTTATTACATGGTTTTCCTTGGTGTTGCGCATACGAAGCCTTCTTCTAGCTCTTACATGGTTCTCTTCTGTCGTACTCATTATATGGAACGCTACTTTATTCCGTCATGAGCTTCTCTTCTATCCAGGTATCAAGATGCTCATCGATAATACTGAATTGTGCGGGACCGATATCGAGGAGGAATTTGTGAAAGTCCTTGTCTTTGTATTTCGGGCCTAGGGCCTGCTTTGCCTTCTCCTTTAATTCCGTGATTTCAAGATAACCGATGGCATAGGGTAAGTAGATGCCCGGCTCTTCCAGAAGAGTATGATAGATCCGTTCAGCCGTCTTGGTATCTCCGATGAAGTTCTTCACGTATTTCACGGTTTCTTTTTCAGTCCAGCCCTCATAATGAATTCCTATATCGGCACGGGCATACATACATAGGATTACGATATTGTTATCCTTTAGAAAATCAGCAAGCTCCTCTTTTATACCGGCATATCGGTAGGAATACAGCTCCACATAGGTTGCCCAGCCTTCATCATATCCGGTAAATTCAAGGATGCTCCGTATTGGTGCAGGTTTGCTGTTTCTGAAATACACACACTGATACAGATGCCCCGGATAGCCTTCATGGGCTACGGTAGTATAGATATAGGAGAGGGTATTTTTATCCTTTCCGTTGATATAGATATCGTTATTCTGATAATCATCGATTGGCGGAACCAGATACATAGCAGGGCTCAAAAAATCAGAAAGGGATGCCGGAACGTATTTGATATTACAGTTAACGGGGACAGCATCCGGAAAATCCTTTGTGATATCTTTTTTTAGGTCGGTCAGGATTTCCTTTGGATCGGTAAGCGGGAAGGAAGAAAACTTAAGGTAATATTCCGCCAGGGTGGGTTTGGCTATCGTTAAGGCGGTGATGTCACCGATTCCCCGGGCAATAGCCGTATCAAGGGCGTCCATCATTTCCTTCATACTCTTATCAGATCCGGTCTTTGACTTTACCAGGCATTGATAATAGGACTGTCCCTCCGGATAATAGTATAAGCCCTGTTCATTTACCCCGGTTCCCAGAAGCTTCGTTAGGGAATCGCTAAGCAGTCGGTAAGCCGGTATGACATAATCGGTGACAGCCTTTGCATTTCTCGCTTCGTAATCCAGAATCTCATCCTTGGTCAGGCCCTTATACCCCAGGATCTTCTCATTAAAATATTGTATCAGGAAATTATGATCCGGATCAGCGATAAAGGCTTCACATTGATTTATGATTCTATTTGCTACGGCATCACTCATAAAGAGTCCCTGTTTAGATTTTTCCTGCTCAAATTGAATTATGTCTTCAAAGTAATCATACACACAGGGTAGAAGCTGAAGATATTCCTCAATATCATCCTTTTCATAAAAGCTGTATTCTGCGAGGAGAATGGGAAGCTGTGCCTGAATTCCCGTAGTAGGGCCCAGACTCTCATAATAATAATTGTAATCACCGAGTGCCAGAGCTGTCTCGAGATATTTTTGAACAATCTGATAGGTTAACTGGTTATTCGGGGAGAGATGTTTGTAATTCAATTCGCTCAGGCGCTGCAGATAATTCTCCGATAGACAGAGGTCCTGTCTCATCTGGCGAACGCTGCATTCACCGAGCGTCACAGCGACATCGGTAATGCCATAATTCTCCGGATTGGCAAGGGCATAGTTAAGGGAGAGGGAGTCTGCTTTCACTTCCTCCGTAAAATATTCATTCATCAGGGCATCAAAGTTCTTCTGAAGCTTATTCTGCCTGATATTACAGCCCGAAAGAAACAGCAGGGAGCTTAATAGCAAGCCGAACAGGAGAATACGGAACAATTTCGGCTGTTTATGGATTGGATGAAACATAGTTACCTCCTGAAGGGATGGGGGACATCCTAAATCTTCTGTTAATTATATTTATTCGGCCAAGATGCCAATGAGAAGTAAATAAGACATATTTCTTCGATTTTGTATTTATAAGTACAGTTGGAGCCTGGCG
>JAEZLY010000313.1 GCA_023414985.1 Bacillota bacterium
ATCATGCAGGATGAGACACCGATGACCCCTCTGCAGAAGCGTCTGGCCAAGACAGGCAAGGTGCTTGGTATTGCAGCTTTAAGCATCTGTGCCGTTATCTTTCTCATCGGAGTATTGAAAAAGCTTCCTGTATTCGATATGTTCATGACCTCCGTCAGTCTTGCTGTTGCAGCGATCCCGGAAGGGCTTCCTGCCATAGTAACCATCATGCTCTCCTTAGGTGTGCAGAGAATGGCAAGAAAGAATGCTGTTATCCGTAAACTTCCCGCAGTTGAGACTTTGGGCAGTGCAACAGTCATTTGCTCCGATAAGACCGGAACTCTGACACAGAATATCATGACTGTTACAGAACTATGTTCCATCACCGGACGGGAGAAACCGAATTCCGGTTTTGGAACCTTCCTGCTCTCCCATGCTTCTCTATGTAATGATACTATCCTGAATCTTGATCGGGATACTCTCATCCTGAATGGAGAACCGACTGAAAAGGCACTGGTCCTGGCCGCGTATCATGCCGGTCTGAATAAGAATAAGCTCGATGAGAGCTATCCTCGTGTTTATGAAATACCCTTTGATTCTGCCCGGAAGCTGATGACAACCGTTCACTGCTCCGAGGATCAGGGATATCGGAGCATCACCAAAGGTGCCTTTGACTTTATGTTGGAGCGCTGCACCCATTATTATCTAAACGGTAAGCAGCATCCGATTACCAGTAAGGAACGGAAACAGTTAAATCAACTGAATAACTCCATGACAGAGAAAGCACTTCGGGTCATTGCAGTTGCCTATCGCAACTTCCCGGATCACTTCCGCAAGGAGGATAATCTGGAACAGGGTCTTACCTTCATCGGATTGATCGGCATGATCGATCCTCCGAGAGAAGAGGTTAAGAGTGCCGTCGCCATGTGCCGCCAAGCTGGTATTAAACCGGTTATGATTACCGGGGATCATGTTCTTACAGCAAAAGCAATCGCGAAAGACCTTGGCATTCTGGCAGAGGGAGAAGAAGCCGTAACAGGGGACGCTCTGTCTAAGATGAGTAATGAGCAGCTGGAAGAAAATATCTACCGCTACAGTGTTTTCGCAAGAGTTTCTCCTGAGCATAAGGTTAGAATCGTGAAGGCCTTCCAAGCCAGGGGCGAAGTTGTTGCCATGACAGGTGATGGTGTGAATGACGCTCCTGCTTTAAATACCGCAGACATCGGCTGTGCCATGGGTATCACAGGAACTGATGTCGCCAAGAATGCAGCTGATATGATACTAACGGATGATAATTTTGCCACAATCGTATCCGCCGTCCGCGAGGGGCGGGGAATTTATGATAATATCAAAAAAGCGGTACACTTTCTCCTATCGAGTAATATCGGTGAAATTCTCACCATATTTGCTTCCATCCTGTTGGGGCTTCCGACACCATTGGTAGCTGTTCAGCTGTTGTGGGTCAATCTGATCACGGATTCCCTGCCGGCAATTGCCCTTGGTGTCGAGCCCGTTGATAAGGATATTATGAAGAAGAAACCCATTCCGCCAACGCAGGGAATGTTCGCAAACGGTCTGGCTCTCCAGATCGTACTGGAGGGTTTGATGATCGGCTCTCTCGCCCTCCTGGCCTTCGTAATCGGTTTTCATTTTTATGATACACCGGCTCTGCAGCGCTCCCTGCAGGGTGGCAGTACTCCCGATACTTATATTCCCTGGGTGGGCCGGACTATGTCCTTTGCTGTATTAAGTCTTTCCCAGCTGTTTCACTCCTTTAATGTAAGGAGCGAGCATTCTTTGGCTTCCATCGGATTATTCAGCAACCGGAAGCTGGTATACTCCTTTGTGATATGTACTTTTCTACAGATGATAGTAATCATGGTACCCTCCCTGGCGAAGGTCTTCCAGGTAGTTCCCCTGAGTACGAGACAGTGGGCAATGACCCTGCTGCTTGCCATGGCTCCGATTCTATTCGTAGAATTACAGAAGCTCCTTAGCGGAAGTCATAAAATATCGAAAAAATAGTACAAAATTCACAGTTTCGGGCAAGTAATCCACTTGAATTATAGCTTGTTTCGTTATATAGTTGATTAAGGAGTAAAATGTGAAGAAAAGCATCTTCACACTGTTAAGACAAATTCTTTGTGAGGTACCGGTATGGATATAACCGCAATTGTAAAGACCGCCCCCCTAAAGCCCTATGACGATTCTCCCTGGGATCGCTGGTCAATGTATGATAATATGCCATATGTCTGGGATCCTGATTTGAATGTCGAGCGGGTCTTTAAATTTGTTACCGGGAACGTGATCAAGAGTTACCGATGTAACTTCATTGAGTCTGTTGAGATAAATCACGAATAATATACTGAGGTGAAACGATTGAACATTATTACGATTACGCATAAATCAATCAACTGCTATCTGGTTCCGATCAAGGATGGATGGCTCATGGTTGACACCGGGTGGCCGGATACCTTTGCTCAGCTTCTCCAGCAATTGAATCAGAACAACATATCAGTAAATGAAATCAACTATCTGGTCGTAACGCATTTTCATCCTGATCATGCGGGACTCGTCCAAATACTGAAGGATCTGGGAACCAATCTGATTCTGCATGAATATCAGGTTCCTTACGTGAATAAGCTGAATCTGTTCTTCAAGAAGAATCCGAAGGCGAATTACAGAGATATTACTTCCTCGAATCATATTGTTGTGACAGAAGCGGAAAGCAGAGAATTCTTAAAATCCATCGGAATTGACGGTGTTCTTCTTTCTACTCCCGGTCATAGTGATGACAGCATCAGCCTGATTATCGATGATTGCTGTGCCTTTGTCGGCGACCTTCCCGCACCTCATCTTGCCGAAGCATATGCGGATATTGTGATTGATGATAGCTGGGATATGATTAAGCGCTGCCATGTCCGTACGATTTATCCCGGACACAGTGAGCCTTATGGAATTCAGGCAGAAGACTGATCTTAGCTATACTTTAATATTAATATCGATTTTATGATCAGCTGAATAGAAAGAGAGAATGGATACCTGTCAGGTATTCCATTCTCTCTTTTCATCTTCTATCCTAAATCGTAAAATAAATCTGTATCTATTCTTCCGTCATTTTTTGTTCTTATGCAACTGCCGGGTTCATCAGAATACACGGAAGGCATCTTTACCTAAATATCTTGCTGAAGCTCCAAGCTCCTGCTCGATACGAAGCAGCTGGTTATACTTTGCAACCCGGTCCGTTCTGGAAGGAGCACCTGTCTTAATCTGTCCCGCATTGGTGGCAACTGCGATATCCGCAAGTGTTACATCTTCTGTTTCACCGGAACGGTGGGAAACCACAGCAGTCCAGCGGTTATTCTTTGCCATCTCGATGGCATCCAAAGTCTCAGTCAGGGAGCCGATCTGGTTGAACTTGATCAGTACGGAATTAGAGATACCCTGGGCAATTCCTTCCCTGATTCGGTTCGTATTTGTAACAAATAAGTCATCCCCTACCAGCTGGATCTTATTACCAAGGCGTTCCGTCAGCAGCTTCCAGCCCTTCCAGTCCTCTTCTGCCAGACCATCCTCCAGAGAAAAGACAGGATACTTGCTGCATACCTGATCCCAGAAATCCACCATCTCTTCCACAGTCTTATATTCGCCGGATTTCCAGAAGAGGTAATCTCCCTTCCTTCCCGCTTTCTCAGCCTCATCATACATCTCTGTAGATGCCGCATCGATTGCAATATAGAAATCTTCGCCGGGACGATAGCCTGCTGTTTCAATGGCCTTAACAATATAATCGAGTGCCTGGGTATCGCTTGTGAACTTCGGGGCAAAGCCACCTTCATCGCCGACTGCCGTTACATAGCCATCATTCTTTAAGAGCTTCTTCAGTGTATGGAAGACGGTAGCACTATGCTCCAATGCCTGGGAGAAGCTGTCCGCACCCACCGGCATGATCATGAATTCCTGAATATTCAGACTCGAGTCTGCATGTTTTCCTCCGTTGATGATGTTCATCATCGGTACGGGAAGTGTCTTTGCATTTACACCGCCCAAATATCGATACAGAGGTAAATTTAAGGAAGCTGCTGCCGCCTTCGCAACCGCAAGGGATACACCGAGTATTGCATTGGCTCCAAGCTTCCCTTTATTCGGGGTGCCATCCAAAGCAATCATTCTTGCATCAATTTCTCCCTGGTCGAGGACATTCATTCCTTTCACCTCGGGCGCAATGATCTGATTCACATTATCTACTGCTTTCCTCACACCTGTACCAAGATATCTGCCCTTATCACCGTCACGGAGCTCCACTGCTTCAAAGGCACCTGTGGATGCACCGGAGGGAACGCTTGCTCTGCCGAAGCTTCCGTCCGCTAACGTCACTTCTGCCTCCACTGTCGGATTTCCTCTGGAATCTAAGATTTCTCTTCCTACAACTTTTTCAATTGTCATATTTTTCATGATACTACCATCCTTTCCAAGCTTTCTAAGTATATCTGCTCATCCTTATTATATTTATTTCCTCAATTATGGAATATATTCGGTTTCTATAATGAAGTATAACCATCGCCAGGCAAAAAAAGCTGTGATTTGAATCACATGCAGGAATATTATGGTATCTGTGGATGCTTCTATTTTACCGAATCCATCCGTGATCGGCAAGTCCGAATTATTATTTTGGCCATTTTCTACCATTATTACAAATTTTTGTCAAAAGACTGATTGTTATACAAAATAAAACTTGATATACTATAGCAATAGGGTTATTTCGAATTTCATAGTAAACACTGACGCCTGTTTTTACAGATTTCACGGTGTACAGTACATTATTTATCACAACACATATTTGGAAGGAGAACTTTATGAGTAAGACATTTGAGCAATTACAGCCCCATCTTGAGAAGTCCATGGCTTTACAGACGGCCCGTAACCTCTTTGAATGGGACGGACAGACCACGGCTCCCTTCGGTTCTGCCGAAAATACATCTAAAGTAATTGGTATCTTATCTAATGAATATATGAAAAGTCTGATTAATGATGAGGTAAGAGCCCTAATGAAAAAGTTGATGGAGGATTCCGAGCAGAAGGAATTGAACTCAACCCAGAAGGCGATTGTGAAGGAACTCACGAAAACCTATGAGCAATTGGAGAGCATTCCTCCGGAGGAATACCGTGCCTTCAACGAATATTGCTCCGTTGCCAACCGCAAATGGGCAAAAGCGAGAAAGGACAATAAGTATGAGGATTTTGCTCCTTATCTCAAGAAAATCATAGAATATAAGAAGAAATTTGCCGGATATCGCGCAAAGGGTGATAAGAAGCCTTACGAAGTCCTGCTGGGCGATTATGATGAATGCTTCATGATCAAAGAGCTGGATGTCTTCTTTGACAAAATTAAGGCTGAGATCGTTCCCCTTCTGAAGGACGTGGCAAAAAAAGCGGATACCGTGGATAAGAGCTATAATTATCTGAAATATGATATTGAAAAGCAGAGGGAATTCTGTAAATATCTAAGCGGGTATGTGGGCTTTGACTTTAACCGAGGCGTCATCGGGGAAAGCGCCCATCCCTTTACCATGCAGCTGCATAACCACGATGTCAGAATATCTGACCGGTATATGGAGGATAACTTGGAAAGTGCCATGTTCTCCATTATCCATGAGAGTGGTCATGCCATCTATGAGATGAATATTGATGATGCTATCACTCAGACCCTGGTCGGAGGCGGTGCTTCCATGGGCATGCATGAATCCCAGTCCCGTTTTTATGAGAATATTCTTGGCAGAAGCCAAGCGTTCTGGGTACCAATTTACGATAAGCTGGTAGCGACTTATCCTGAGAATTTAAGCAACATCTCTTTAGATCATTTCATCAAGGGTATTAATAAAGCAGCACCCAGCCTGATTCGTACCGAAGCTGACGAACTTTCCTATTGTATTCATATCATCGTCCGTTATGAGATAGAGAAGGCGATCTTTAACGATGAGATCAATATTGACGAGCTTCCTGATCTCTGGAATAAGAAATATCAGGAATATATGGGCATTACGCCCAACACGGATACCGAAGGAATTCTCCAGGATACCCACTGGTCCTACGGTGAATTCGGATATTTCCCTTCCTATGCCATCGGTACCGCGGTATCCTCCCATATCTATAACTGCATGAAGGAGAAGATGCCGATCGACGAGTATCTGCAGGAGGGTAATCTTACTCCCATCCGTGAATTCCTCAGGGATAATATTCATAAATACGGTGCGGTAAAGAATACGAACCAGCTTCTGACGGATGTCTGCGGAGAGGAATTCAATGCTGATTATTATGTGAATTATCTGAAGGAAAAATATACGAAGCTTTATGAATTATAGAGCTCCAATGCTCCTTAGCCATCCGTCTTATTAATGCATAAATACTCTGATTCATCAGATTAATGCTGAATATTCCGATATTTATAATATTATTATGCATAATTATAAATTATATATTGCATCTTTGGGTAAAACGAGGTAATATGGATACAATCAAAAAGGAAATGAGGTAGGAACGATGAAGCTTTGGGGCGGACGCTTTACGAAGGAAACCGATCAACTGGTGCATAATTTTAATGCATCCATCTCCTTCGATCAGAAGTTTTATAAACAGGACATCGAAGGCAGCATTGCTCATGTGACGATGCTTGCGAAGCAGGGAATCATAACAGAAGTGGAGAAAGATCAGATTATCGCGGGTCTGTCCGGAATCCTGGAGGATATTATGAACGGAAGTCTTGCTGTAGATTCCGAACATGAAGATATTCATAGCTTTGTAGAAGCCCATCTGATTGAGCGAATCGGGGATGCCGGTAAGAAGCTGCACACAGGCCGAAGCCGAAACGACCAGGTTGCTCTGGACATGAAGCTTTATATCAGGGATGAGATTGACGAGCTGGACGGACTTGTAAAAACCCTGTTGACAGCAATCAATCACATCATGAAGGAGAATACGACCACCTTCCTGCCTGGTTTTACCCATCTTCAGAAAGCACAGCCGGTTACACTGGCCCATCATTTCGGCGCATATTTCGAGATGTTCAAACGTGACCGCAGCCGCCTGTATGATATAAAAAAACGGATGAACTTATCTCCACTCGGCTCGGGGGCACTTGCCGGAACCACCTATCCTCTGGATCGTGATTACACGGCTGATTTGCTTGGCTTTGACGGACCTACCTTAAATAGTATGGATGGTGTATCCGATCGTGATTATCTAATTGAGCTCTTAAGTGCCTTATCCACGATTATGATGCATCTGAGCCGCTTCAGCGAAGAGATTATCCTTTGGAACAGTAATGAGTACCGTTTTATTGAGTTGGACGATGCTTACTCAACCGGCTCTTCCATCATGCCGCAGAAGAAAAATCCGGATATTGCGGAATTGGTCAGAGGAAAGACCGGAAGAGTCTATGGAGCGCTCATGTCTCTGCTTACCGTAATGAAGGGACTTCCTTTGGCCTATAATAAGGATATGCAGGAGGACAAGGAATTTACCTTCGATGCAATTGACACGGTAAAAGGCTGTCTCGCCCTCTTTCACGGGATGCTCTCTACGATGAAATTTTATAAGGAGACTATGGCTGCCAGTGCAAAGAACGGATTTACCAATGCAACGGATGCTGCCGATTATCTGGTCAATAAAGGCGTTCCCTTCCGGGATGCCCATGGTATTGTCGGTCAGCTTGTGCTTTACTGTATTGATAAGGATATCGCTCTGGAGGATATGAGTCTGACAGAATTTAAGGCGATCAGTCCTGTCTTTGAGCAGGATATTTATGAAGCCATCAGCCTGGAGACCTGCGTCAATAAGAGAATCACCGTAGGTGCCCCCGGAGTGGAGTCGATGGAGAAGATTCTCCGATTGAATGAGGAATATCTGAAAGCATAAACTATCATGATTATGTTGTTAAAAAATAGTGATCAAATTAAGGGTACGGATCTAAACTCCGTACCCTTCTTATTTGCTTCAGTATTTTGTAACGTCACTAATTATAGCTGTGTGGCAATCACCAGAATATTGCCGATAAATACGAGTACACTCGCAATGGTAGAGGTCATCTTTCTTTGTACATTTCCTCTTCTGTTCACCACAGCCAGCGCAAGCATGATAGCAAAGCTGAGGAGCAGGTATAAAGCCTTGGGCATGGTATTGACCCCGCTGCCCCTTAAGCTGATCTGTGTTGCTATCGTATTCGGCAGGTGAAAGAGCCCATATACATTCAAGATACCTGTGATAGCCACTAATATTATATGCAGAATAAATAAGATATCCTTCCTACTGTCCTTCATGTTCATCCCTCATTCTCTGTATTTCATTTAAATCGGCTTGCCAGGCCTATCCAGAGATCAATTATATCTGATTATGATCCTGATTACAATGTTTGAATACCAATCTGATTAGGACTCCCGTTTTTTGAAGCATTGTTACTGATTCTTTTTGCAGGATCAGGATATAATTGATCACTTTTTACATTGACACATTTTTAACAATGTATTATACTAAGATGAATTGTTAAGATATTAACAAGGTTTAGGAGGATTATTCTAATGAATATTTACATCTGTGTCGGCAGCTCATGCCACCTCAAGGGTTCCTATGACATCATCCAGTTAATGAAGGAAGCAATTACAGAGCACTCCCTGGACAGCCGTGTCAACCTGTCCGCTGCCTTCTGCCTCGGACATTGTACGGACGGAGTCTCCGTTAAGATAGACGAGGACATCATATGCGGTGTCTCAAAGGATAATTTTCAAGAGTTTTTTCAGGATAAGGTACTGTCAAAGCTCAGTTAATCCATAGATTATGTTGCTCTCTTTCGAGCATAAAGGTAAGGTCGTGAAGCATGAACTACTACATACAGCTTAAGAAATCCAATTGTAAGAACTGCTACAAATGTATCCGTCACTGTCCGGTGAAATCCATCCGTTTCGCTGACCACCAGGCCAATATCGTGAAGGAACAATGCATCCTCTGCGGCGAATGCTTTGTTGCCTGTCCGCAGAATGCCAAGCAAATCCGCGATGATGTCGCCAAGGTAAAGAGCATGCTGGGCACCGGCAAACCGGTTTATGCAAGTATTGCACCGGCCTTCGCCGCCAATTACCCGGATACAGATCTAACCTCCCTCACTGTAGCCTTACGGATGCTGGGATTCGCAGGTGCAGAGGAGACAGCACTCGGTGCAACCCTCGTGAAGCAGAGATATGAGGAGCTGGTAACCGCCAATACCGGTAAGGTGATCATCTCCTCCTGCTGTCATACCGTGAACAGCTTAATTCAGAAGCATTATCCGGAAGCCCTGCCCTACCTAGCAGAGGTACTGTCCCCCATGCAGGTGCATTGTCGGAGAATAAAGGAAGAACATCCCGATGCGTATACAGTTTTCATCGGCCCCTGCATCTCCAAAAAGGAGGAGGCGGAAGCTTATCCCGGTATGGTTGACTGTGCATTAACTTTTGAGGAGCTTTCTACCTGGCTGACCGAGGAAAATATCACGATACCAACTAAGGAATCCATCGATGCAGGTGTTGAGGGAAGGGCCAGATTATTTCCAATACCCGGAGGAATACTCCGTTCTATGTTTGTAGAACAATCGGGTTATGATTTCATTGCAATTGACGGAATTGAAAATTGCAAAAAGGCAATTGAGAATGTCATCACCGGTGAGCTAAGGAACTGCTTTATCGAGATGAGTGCCTGTGCCGGCAGCTGTGTCGGTGGGCCTGCCATGGATCAGGGGCATCGTGCTCTGCTCTCCGATTTTATCCGTATCAATCACTATGCCAAAGAGATGGATTTTCAACTGGAGGAAGTGTCAACTGAGAAGCTGTCCAAGCGATTTACCTATCTCGGCACCCATTCCCAGATGCCGGGAAGTGCAGCCATTACGGAAATCCTTCATAAGATGGGAAAAGCTTCTGAGGAACAGGAGCTTAATTGCGGCAGCTGCGGATACAATACCTGCCGAGAAAAGGCCATTGCTGTCTACCAAGGAAAGGCAGACTTGACCATGTGCCTGCCCTTCTTAAAGGAGAAAGCAGAGGACTTCTCCGATAATATCATCTATAATATGCCCGATGGTGTTCTGGTACTCAATGAAGAACTTGAGGTTCAGCAGATTAACCGGGCAGCCCGAGGTATCCTGAACATCCAGCATAAGAGTGATATTCTGAACGCACCGGTGATCAGAATCCTAAACCCTTCTGTCTATCTGGAGGTTATGACCAGTGGAAAGAATGTGCACGACAAGCTTACCTATCTGGCGGATTATCAGCGTTACGTGGAGGAAACCGTCATTTATGACAGAACCTATCATATCATCATCAGCATTATGAGGGATATCACGGCAGAAGAAAAAGCAAGGCTTAAGAAGGAGCAGATTGATCGGCAGACGATTGAGATTACGGATAAGGTAATAGAAAAGCAAATGCGAATCGTACAGGAAATTGCTTCTCTGCTTGGAGAGACAACAGCCGAAACCAAGATAGCCCTGACGAATCTAAAGGAGACCCTGCGGAATGAATAGCCTATGCACCGATGTCGGAATCTCAAGTATCAATAAATATGAAGAACCGATCTGCGGGGATCATGTGGAGGTTGTCCATACTGAGGACAACACGATTGTACTGGTTCTTGCAGATGGACTCGGCAGCGGAGTGAAGGCCAATATTCTGTCCACTCTAACAGCAAAAATCATCTCTACCATGATGGCGCAGAATATGTCCATTGAGGATTGCGTCACCACGGTTGCCTCCACTCTCCCCGTCTGTGAGAAGCGAGGGATTGCTTATTCTACCTTTACCATCATTCGCGTGGTTGACAATCACTATGCAGAAGTGATACAATACGACAATCCGCATGTCATTCTGCTGCATAATGGGATCAATTGTGACTATGATAAAATCAGCATGCAGATTGGCGATAAAAATATATTTAAATCTAAGCTTGAACTCTCACCCGGTGATGTCCTGGTTGCCATGAGCGATGGAGCGGTTTACGCCGGTGTCGGAAAAACCCTGAATTTTGGCTGGCAGAGACATAACATTATAGAATTTCTGGAAGCAATGTACGAACAGAGCTTCTCTCCAAAAATGATCTCCACTTTACTATTAGATCAATGCTTACAGCTTTATGGAGGTCAACCGGGCGATGACACAACAGTGGCTACCGTAAAAATCCGTAACCGTAAGCCCGTAAACCTTATGATCGGACCTCCGTCCGACAGACAGGATTTACATAAAATGCTCTCTCTGTTCTTCGCAAAGGAAGGAAAGCATATCGTATGCGGCGGCACCACTTCTACACTGGCCGCAGAATATCTGGGCAAAGAGCTTAAGACAGGAATAGACTATCCTGACCCTGAGATCCCACCCATCTCGGCGGTGGAGGGAATCGATCTGGTGACCGAGGGCGTGATTACGATCAACCGTGTGCTGTCCTATGCCCAAAGTTATCTGGAGGATACTACTTGTTTCTCCGGCTGGAATTACCGTAAGGATGCAGCATCGTTAATCGCACAGCTGCTATTTGAGGAAGCTACGGATATTAATTTCTATGTCGGCAGAGCGATTAATCCGGCTCATCAGAATCCGAACCTGCCGATAAACTTCAGTATAAAAATGAGACTGGTCGATGAACTTGCCGAATGCCTGAAGAAGATGGGCAAGCAGATCAATGTCAGTTATTTTTAAGATATAGCAACAATACACATATGATATTGTGGGTACCCATAAATTTATAGGTTAGAAAAGATTGGAGAAATACTATGAGAAAATTCGATACTAAGGTCCAGCATCTAAAATACAGCGTACTTCGCGAGGTAGCAAAAAGTGCTTTCGAGAATGATCTGCATCATGCGGTTTACAGTATTCCTCAGAAAATAGTAGAAGGCTCCAAAGCAACCATGCGTTGCTGCATCTATAAGGAAAGAGCAATCGTCGGAGAACGAATCAACCTGGCTATGGGCGGCAACAGCGAGAATCCCAATGTCATTGAGGTACTTGACATTGCCTGTGACGAGTGTCCCGTAGGCGGCTATGAGGTATCGGATGCCTGCCGCGGCTGTATCGCACATCGCTGTGAAAATGTCTGTAAGCTTGGTGCAATCTCATTTGACCAGAACCAGAAAGCAATCATTGATAAGGATAAATGTGTGGAATGCGGCAAATGCGCTACCGTCTGCCCCTTTAGCGCCATCAAAAACTATAAACGTCCCTGTCAGAACGCCTGCAAGGTAAAGGCCATCAGTATGGATGAGGAAAAGAAAGCTTTGATTGATAACAACAAATGTATCTCCTGCGGTGCCTGTGTCTATCAATGTCCCTTCGGTGCAATCATGGATAAATCCTATATCGTTGATGTTGTGGAACTGATTAAGAACAGTAACCAGAATAAGAATTATAAGCTGTATGCCGTTGTCGCTCCCTCCATCGCAGGTCAGTTCAGCTATGCGAAGCTTGGTCAGGTAGTCAGCGGTATCAAGAAGCTTGGTTTTCACTCTGTCATCGAAGCAGCCCTCGGTGCTGACATGGTGGCCAGTGCAGAGGCGGATGAATTGATCGAGAAGGGCTTTCTGACAAGCTCCTGCTGCCCTGCTTTCGTCGATTATATCAAGAAGCAGTTCCCTGCCCTTTCAAAGCATATCTCCCATAACCTTTCCCCGATGGCGGTGATTGCAAAGCATATCAAGAAATCCGACCCGGAGGCCAGAATCGTATTTATGGGACCCTGCACTGCCAAGAAGATGGAACTGAACCGTCCCGAGGTTGCGCCCTATATCGACAGTGTCATCACCTTCGAGGAGTTACAGGCTATGATTGACAGCCGAGATATTGAACTGGAGAAGCTTCCGGATGAAATGCTCGATAATGCTTCTTATTTTGGCAGAATCTTCGCAAGAAGCGGTGGCTTAACAGAAGCTGTAAAGGAAGCTTTGAAGGAAAAGCAGATTACCGATTTTGAATTCAAGCCGATTGCCTGCGATGGCATCGAAGCCTGCCGTACAGCGCTTCTGAAAGCCTCCAAAAATGCTCTTCCGAATAATTTCATCGAAGGAATGGCTTGTGTCGGCGGTTGTATCGGCGGCGCCGGATGCCTGACCCATGGTGATCGCAATAAGAATGAGGTCGACAGCTACGGCAGAGAAGCCTTGGAGAAAACCATCCTAAGTGCTATCGCTCCTTACGGTAATTAAGATGAATATAATAAGAGCGGTTAGACAGTATGTAGTAAATCTCTGTCTAGCCGCTCTTTATTCTAATCATTTATAACAGGCAATGCCTTTATTTATAATCCACTTTACCAAACCATCTGAAATGAGGATATTTAAATATCGCTTTTCCTTTGATCTTATCACCGTCTACGAACTTATGCTCCCAGTACCTGGCATCCAGTGATTCGTTACGGTTATCTCCCATCATAAAGTAGCAGCCGGTCGGAATCTCGTATGGTCCGAAATTCTCCTTCTCCATCGCTTCCTTCAGATAATTCTCTTTCAGCGGTTCCCCATTGATATAGACGACACCGTCGATCCCTTCGATCACCTCACCGGGCATACCGATAATTCGTTTGATATAGTCCTCAGATTCATCGTCCGGATTGGGAAATACTACGATATCCCCACGCTTCGGCTCAGAGAACAGGTAAGCCAGACGATAGGTCACTACCTTCTCTCCAACCAGAAAAGTATTCTCCATGGAGGGTGTCGGTGAACTGATCTTAAATATGACGTATCTGTTGATGACAAACGCCAGTGCAAAAGCAACGACTACGATGACTACCCAGCTTAAAATCTCTTTCAGTACTTTCTTATCCATTGTTTTCTCCCTTATCACACGCTAGTAATGAATTGTATCGAACCAGGACAGTTGAGGATATTTGACCATAGCCTTTCCCTTAATCTTATCCCTGGATACAAATTTATGTTCCCAATACCTTGAATCTTCTGAATTATTTCGATTATCCCCCATCATAAAATAACTGTCCTTCGGAACGACGTAAGGTCCGAAATCGTTGTCGATCTTAGCCTTAACATAAGGCTCCTTCAATGGTTTGCCGTCAATGTATACCAAACCATCCTTCCCTTCAATCGTTTCTCCGGGAAGACCGATAATTCTCTTGATGTAGTCCACCTTTTCATCATCGGGGAAGGGAAATACAATCACATCTCCCCGTCGCGGGTCACTGATCAGATAGGCTAACCGGAAAGTAATCACTCTGTCTCCGACCAAAATCGTATCCTCCATGGAACCTGAGGGAACTTCAACCTTGAAAATAATGACTTTATTGATAAAGGTAGCCAAAGCAAAGGCAATAACAAATACCAATATCCAGCTGATTATTTCTTTCAGAATCTTCCTGCTCATCCTGTATCCCCTTTAAAGTAGTTAAATGCAGAACATATATGCATTATACGCTTCGTGCGTTTTTTTGTAAATAAGAAAGAAGGAATTCCACATTCTTAAGAAGATGTGCTAAGCGCTCCCTATCGTTTATTGAATTCGCCGTGTTTATTCCTTTTTCTTATTATAACAAAATTATGCCTTTGTAATTCTAAACCTGGAATCTACCACCAACCATAAGCCGGGGAAATAATTCATAATCTGCCATACACCGCCTCCGGCCAGGCCAAATTCGGTAATTAATTGTATCTTGGCCAACATGCTTCTGACATCATCAAACCATACAACATGCTGAACACCCTCTGCAGTCGTATAATTATAAAAAGGACACTGTGCGGTTTCATCAAACTGGATTGTTACTCCGAATTGAACTCCCCTGGTGATTGCTTCCTGGTTACTGATATTTTCCGCTGAAGTCGTCCCCTGAACAAAGGGCAGCGGCCAGTCATAAGCATAATTCGGAAGCCCCTGTATGATCTTATTACGATCGATCACGGAGACCCCATATTCAATCACTCTACGGACATTGTTAACCGGAGCGGTCGCCATGGGTGGCCCATAGGTATATCCCCATTCATAGGTCATCAGCATGACTCTGTCTGCAATTGCTCCGATTGCAGGATAATCATGAGCTTCATAAAGCAAGCCTGTCATGGTTCCCGAGGTCTTCGGAGCCAGATTCACGGATACGAAATATCCCTCTGCGGATAGTCTCGTATGGACAGCTGTGATAAAGTTGATAAAGCCCTGGCGATCCGTGGGGAGTACAAATTCAAAATCGATGTCCAGACCGACATATCCCTTCGCCTTCATATTATCAACGATATTATTAATTAAGGTCGTCTGTCCTGCCGGATTGTTAAACAACTGATGAGCGACATCCGTATCAAAGTTTCCGTCGGCAGTCATCGGCGCCAGCATCATGACAGGAGGTACATTATATTCCTTACCAATGGCAATTACTTCATCGTCCTCGATCGGAACCAGCTCCCCGGTTGGGGTAAAGCCATAGGTGAATACATAGAGATAAGTCAGAAACGGTAATGTCTGCCTTAGTACATCCTGATTAATGAAGGGATAGGCAAATCCGTTGATAATGACCGTATCCACCAGTTCCTCATCGGCATAACTGATGATCAGTGTCTGCCCCGGCGTCAACGTTCTGGTCACCGCAACCTTTGGATTATGCTGATAAATACTTGTAACCGTAGTACCATATTGTGCAGCAACGGAAGCCAAGGTATCTCCCTGCACGACTGTATGGGTGGTCTCAGGGATACGAATTCCGATATTTTGCCCGATCAGCAGACGATCCGGATTGGGCAGTTCATTTTGAGTAATAATAAGCTCTCGGGATATGCCGTATTGGGCTGAGATGGAAGCCAGCGTATCACCGGCACGCACTGTGTGTATTGTCATAGTCAACATCCTTTGACTCATCAAAGCTTTGGTATTAATATATGCCGGGCAGATTGGATGGTGAAATGTTCGACACGGCGTTGCATCAAAGCAAGTCCTATCGTATAATACTAATAACC
Organism: Bacillota bacterium; assembly: GCA_023414985.1. GTDB lineage: Bacteria > Bacillota > Clostridia > Lachnospirales > Lachnospiraceae > Mobilitalea. The sequence goes on from JAEZLY010000313.1 coordinate 15,944, forward strand.
AAAGATCGAATGTCAAATACTGCATAATAACATTCACAGAGGTAGAAGGAAGTTATTTCCTGTAAAATAATCAGAAAAGAGGAAAACCATGCATCATTTTAAAGAGATTTTACCTGAAGTACTCCGTAAAAATCCTTTCCAGCTGATCGGCAAGGAATGGATGCTGATTACCGCCGGGAATCAGGATAAGGCAAATGCCATGACAGCCTCCTGGGGCGGTCTTGGTGTCATGTACGGCAAGAATGTCGCATATATTGTTGTTCGCCCGCAGCGCTATACCAAAGAATTTCTGGATAGGGAGACGACCTTTTCATTAAGCTTTCTGGAGAAAGAGCATAAAGCAGCCTTGAACTATCTGGGAACCGTATCCGGGAGGACTGAGGATAAGATTGCAAAGTGCGGTCTGACACTGGACTTCTCAGAGGGAACACCGTATTTTACCGAAGCCTCCAATGTCCTGATCTGCAAGAAGCTCTACCGCCAGCCGATGCAGGAGGACTGTATCCTAGATGAGAAGCTGAACAGCACCTGGTATCCGGGCAAGGATTATCATATTCTGTATATCGCTGAGATTACCAAGGCTCTGCAGGCTACCAGGTAAGAAGGTATAATGTATAACGTCCTGTAAGAATTCGAGGTAATACAGTACACGAATAACGCCCTGCAATCATGCTATGGTTTCTATCATAACGTGGTTGAAGGGCGTTAAATATTATGCATTTCTGGATCGTCCTCTTCTTTCTCTTCCTTATACGCTTTCATTTCAACTTTCATTGATATATCCTGAGCTTCTTTCTTGAACTAAAATATCGAATGTGCTATTCTTTTATATAGCAAATATTATAATTTAAAATGTCTGAGAAACCCTAAAGGAGGCCCCATGGAAAAAAGAGCATTCGGTAATACTGGTTTAGAAACTACCATTTTAGGCTTTGGCGGTTTTCATTTATTAGAAATACCGGTTGTAGAGGCAAACTACTTGTTAAACCGTTACCTGGATGCCGGCGGTAATTATATCGAGACGGCTGCAAGCTATGGGAATGGTGAGTCCGAGCGAAAAATCGGGCAATGCGTATCGAACAGAAGAAGTGAGTATATCCTAGCGACGAAAACAGGAGAAAGGACCAAGGACGGCTGTCTGAAGTCCCTTGATCAGAGTTTAAAGAACCTAAGGACCGATTACGTAGATCTACTGATTATGCATGCAGTCGGTACGATGGAAGAACTGGATCAGATCTTATCCCCTGGCGGAGCCATCGAGGGTGCTTTACAAGCCAAAAAGGAAGGTAAGGTTAAGCACATCGGGATCTCTATGCACGGTCAGCCGGATGTACTAATCAGAGCATTGAAGGAATTTCCTTTTGATGCTGTCATGACCACTATA
>JAEZLY010000117.1 GCA_023414985.1 Bacillota bacterium
GCGAACCTGATAGCGAGTTTACGAGCATATCAGGTATGGGATGTCTGTTATCCTAACCTAAGCTGTCAACAAGTATTTTGAAACAGCCTCTTTTTATTATAAGACTTTTCCCTTTAATATTACTTTCTTCACCTGATACTCCTTATCCAGGAGAACCAGGTTGGCGTATTTGCCGGGGGTGATGCTGCCGTATTCCTCATAGATTCCGATTTCCTTGGCGGGATTTACTGCTGCACACCGAACCGCAACAGGTAAGGGGATACCGAAGCTGACTGCGGTTTGCAGACATTTCATCAGATTGGTGGTGGAGCCGGCTATGGTTCCGTCTGCCAAAGTTGCCTTGCTGCCGGTTACGGTGACTGCCTGACCACCCAGGGAATACTGTCCTTCCTTCAGACCGGTTGCCATCATACTGTCGCTGATCAGGATGATCCGATCTTCCCCGAACATCTTGAAGGTAGCCCTTACTACACTTGGATCAATGTGAACTCCGTCCACGATCATTTCCACGTGACAGTGAGGAGAGTCAAGTGCTGCACCTATGACACCGGGACTACGATGGGAGAAGGGCGGCATTGCATTATAGATATGGGTCAGGTGGGAAGCTCCTTGCTCATATGCCTCCAATGCGGTTTCATAATCGGCAGTCGTATGGGCCAGGGAGACAACCACTTCATCCTTGACCGCGGAGATAAATTCCATGGCACCGTCTATCTCCGGTGCGATATCAACAAGCTTGATCATACCATTGGAAAGCTTCTGCATCCTGCGGAAATGCTCTGCGCTGGGAAGCCGGAGGAAAGCCGGGTTCTGGGCACCCTTCTTGGCATGGGACAGATAAGGACCCTCCATATTGATACCGACAAGAACGGCTCCGTTCTCACTCCTGTATTCTGCAGCGGCTTCGAAAATCCCGGATAAGGCCGTATCATCTAAAGTCATGGTAGCAGGGCAGATGGTAGTGATACCGTTCTTTGCCTCGTATTCTGCAATCGCATGGATTGCCTCCGTAGTACCGTCACAGAAATCAAACCCGACACAGCCGTGCAGATGCAGGTCTGTCAGACCCGGAATGAGATACATTCCGTCAGCATCCAGGACGGTATCCTCCTTTGTAGCTTCAGCTGCGGAAGGAGCGTCTGTGATCCGTTCACCGCGGATGTAGATATCTTTTTTAAGCATAGTGCCTTCTTCTGAATATACAATCGCATTTTTAATAATCATAGCGTTACCATCCTTTCTTCAATCTGATATTAGGACTGCTATTTGGTTAATTTTGATAATGCACCTTCGTCTGCAACAATCGTAACATCATTGTGGAGCTGCAGGACGGAAGCAGGAACCAGAGGTGTAATCGGTCCTTCAATTGCCTCACGGAGGATGTCTGCCTTACCCTCGCCGTGTACGACCAGCAGAATCTTCTTTGCTGACATGATACTGCCGATTCCCATGGTATATGCATAGTGGGGAATATCTTCCGGTGAGTTGAAAAAGCGCGCATTGGCGTCGATGGTACTCTGGGCAAGCTTTACACAGAAGGTGGATTTCCGGAAGATATCACAGGGTTCATTGAAGCCGATATGCCCGTTGTTCCCGATCCCGAGAAGCTGAAGATCAACCTGGCCGACGGAAGAGAGGAGTTTGTCATAGCGGGCACATTCCTTTTCCGTATCCTTTTGTGTGCCATCCGGGATATGGGTATTATTTAGGTCGATATTGATATGCTTGAACAGATTCTCATACATGAAATAATAATAGCTGCAGGGATTGTCCTTGGTCAATCCGGTGTATTCATCCAGATTAACGGTCTTGACACCGGAGAAGTCAATATCGCCTTTTCCATGCCATTCCACCAGCTTCTCGTATGTTCCTATTGGTGAGGAGCCTGTCGCCAGTCCCAGAACACTGTTCGGGTTTAAAATCACCTGTGCGGAGATAATATTGGCGGATTTCCTGCTCATATCCTGATAATCTCTTGTTTGAATAATCTTCATTTTAAAGTCTCCTTAACATTTCTACTGCAAGGCTGCTGCCTTGACAAAGCATAATCGCAATGATACAGTTATGATAACAGATGTCATATTGATATGTTGTTATAACAAGTTTATTGCTTTAGATAAAAATAACACAGGTCGATATAAAAGTAAATAGTTAAGTTTTGTGATTATTTGAAGAAAAGAGGGCTGCTCCATGAATACATTACCGCGCTACATGCAGGTCATGAACTACTACATACCTTTGATCAAGTCAGGGAAGTTGAAGGAAGGGGATAAGATGCCCACCGAGGAGGAAATCTGCCAGCTTTTCAATATCAGCAGAATTACCGTTCGTAAAGCTTTGGACGGCTTGATGCAGAGCGGATATATTTATAAACAGCAGGGGAAAGGCAGCTATGTGACGACGAAAAAAACCGGCTTTCAATTGGATCATCTGAAGGGATTTTCCGAAGAGATGCGAATGCTCGGGAAGGAACCCTCCAGCAGGATCATCAGCTTTAGTACAACGAGTCCTACGGAAAAAGCGGCACAGGTACTGCAGCTGGAGATCAATCAGAAGATCTATCTGCTGGAGCGCCTACGATGTGCGGATGGTCAGCCGATCTCGATCGAGCGGGTATATCTTCCTTTTCACCGTTTTCCGACCTTACAATCCTCAGATCTTTCCGGATCCTTATATGAGATACTTCAATATCAATATGGCTGTGTCAGTCATCACGCTAATCAACAAATTATGGCAGAACATGCGACGGAGGAGGAAGCAGTAGTACTCGGAATCAAACCGGGAGCTGCAGTACTTCGAACCTATCGGACAACCTGTGAAAAGGACGGAACCGCCTTTGAATATGTGGAGGCTACCTATCGTGGAGACCAGTACCAATTCAATGTAACCTTATATAAGGAATAAGGACAGGCTCTTTTGCCGAATTCCGACAGGACGCATACACAGAAGGATCAAATTATGATTAAAGTAAAGAAAGGATAACAGCATGGGTAAAGAACGGGTTGATGAATATTCTTTTCTGACTAAGCTCTGCGGCTTATTAACGCAGATTGAGGAGACGGAAAACGAAGCGATGGAGAAAGCGGCACGGGCAGCATACCAATCCATCCAGGCAGGGGGCTTGCTTCATGTCTTTGCGTCCGGGCATTCTCATATGATTGCGGAAGAGCTGTTCTTCCGGGCCGGGGGCCTCGTACCTGTCAACCCAATCCTGGCTCCTCCTCTGTTGGTACAGGAGGGTGCGATCCAGAGTATGCTCAACGAACGGAAGCCGGGACTTGCAAAGGAGCTGCTGGAGCATACGCCGCTGAAGGCAGGGGATACGATACTCATTTCCTCCAACTCCGGCATTAACAGTGTGCCCGTCGAGGCAGCCTGCTATGCGAAGGACAGAGGGCTGACTGTAGTCGGTATTACCTCCCTAGAAGCATCCAAAGCGCTGCCGTCCAAGCAATCGGAGGGCAAGAAGCTTTACGAGCTGTGCGATATCGTCATTGATAATCATGTTCCGATGGGAGACGGTTTGCTGACCCTTCCCGAAGGGGTAATCACGGGAGGTGCCTCCACCTTCAGCAGTTTATTCATCGCCCAGCGGATTGTATTAAAAATTGAGAATCTTTATCTTGCTGACGGACAGCAGCCACCGGTCTATAAAAGCGCCAATGTTCCGGGGGGGACAGAATATAATGACAGACTGATTGAGGAATACCGGGACAGGATCGAATTTCTGCATTAATCGAATTATTTTTTTTTTATCACATATCCATCACATAAAATGGTGTAAAATAAAGTGAAAGATGAATTTACTACATTTTAGAGACGTTAAGTCAATATTGAGAAATGATAGGGTAGGATACGGTAAGAAAGGATAGAACGATGAATCGAGGAACGATATTAATCGCGGAGGACGAATCAAGAATCAGGAGAATGCTGAAGGATTTTCTGACCAGCTGTAACTATAAAGTGGTGGAGGCGGAAGACGGCCGTCAGGCACTGGAGCTATTCTATGCGAATAACAATCACTTGGATATGATTCTGCTGGATGTTATGATGCCGCACATGGATGGTTTTGAGGTTCTTGCTGCTGTCAGAGAGGTTTCTCTGATTCCTGTCATCATGCTGACTGCCAAAAGCCAGGAATATGATCAATTGAACGGCTTTAAGCAGGGAGCGGACGATTATATTACCAAACCATTTTCTCCGGTCATTCTGCTCGCTCATATCGAAGCGGTATTAAAGCGCTGCAGAAATAAGGCGGAGGAAGTGAAGCAATTCGGCGAGATTGCAATCGACAAGACCGGTATGCTTGTAAAGGTAAGCGGAAAGGCGATTTATCTGACTCCTAAGGAATACGATTTGTTAATTTATATGACGGATAACTGTAACACGGTATTGTCCAGAGAACAGATACTGAATGATGTATGGAATTATGATTACATAGGGGACGGCAGGACTGTGGATACCCATGTCAAGCAGCTGCGATCGAAGCTTGGCACAGAAAATATCCAGACGATACACGGCAGAGGTTATCGATTCGGGGTGAATTCATGTTCAGATCAATAAAAACCAGGTTAACTGTCGCAATAGGAGCGATTTTGCTTGTTACATTCACCATTCAGATTGGTGCGAATTTACTCTCAGCCGAGCGATACTATGTCTATCAAAAGATAAAGGCAGTAAAGCAAGTATTTGAAGAGATCAGAGATACGGCAGCTTCCTCCGACGAGGATATCATAGATATTATCAAAGAGAAGGAAACAGAGAATAATTTTGATTATTTCCTTGCAGACGAATCAATGAATGTCATATATTCCAACAGGATGGCTGTGTATATCGGAAATCCCTTTACTCCTCCGAGAAAAGTAATCGGATTCGATTTTCGTCGTTATCCTATCGAGGATTATCAAAGTAACAATCCTACCATACAAAAAATCGGCCATGAGGATGGACCGCCATTGGATATAGACGGAGCGGGCGACCGTATTCGTCTTTTGGGAAAGCTGACACAAGGAGATAAGACTTACTATATTGCAATCCGTCTTTCGGTGAAATCCATTCGAGAGGAGCTTCGTACTACAAATATCTTCTTTCTTTATATTTCGACCTTTGCTTTGATCATGGGTGGGGCCATGGTATATTTTATCGCCAGGCAGATCGCAAAGCCTATCGTGGCGATCAATCAGGTGGCGGTCAATGTATCCAATATGGATTTTAACACCCGTGTCCCAGAGAACAATCTGAAGGATGAAATCGGCAGCCTGGCGTGCAACATCAATATCATGGCAAACCGGCTGGAGGATAATATAAAGTATCTGACGGAAGCCAATAAAAAGCTCGAAGAAGACAACATATATATGAATAAGGTGGATGAACAGAGGAAGGAATTCATTGCGAACATCTCCCATGAGCTGAAGACACCGCTGGCGATTCTTACGGGCTATACCGAAATGCTAAATACCGATGTTCCGGGGATTGATAAAGACTTTTATTATGATACGATCTTGGATGAGACCCGCAAGATGGATGTGCTGATCAAGAATCTGCTGGGTCTGACCAATATGGAGAACAGCCTTGCTCAGCTTCAGACAGAGCAGCTTAATCTGGTGGATCTGACTGAGAGAATCTGTCGAAAGAGCGATATACTGATGAAGAACAAGGGAGTAATCTGTGAATTTCAAAGCGTGCCCTGCGGCCCGGTCCTAGGTGATCCGTATTATCTGGAAGAGGCAATCTGCAATTACCTCTCCAATGCCATTGCCTATACAGAGGCAGGCAGACATATCAGGGTAACGGTAGAGCCAATGGACGGGGAAGCGGTGGTATCCGTCTTCAACGAGGGTATGAATATTCCGGAGGACCATCTCGATCAGCTGTGGAACAGCTTCTACAGGGAGGATAAATCCCGTACCAGAACCTCTCAGAATAATGTTGGTCTGGGTTTATATATCGTCCGCACCATCATGAATGCACACCACGGAAGCTATGGCGTCAGAAACAAGGAGAATGGTGTGGAGTTCTGGATCTCTCTGAAGGAAATCCCGGGCTGAGTAACTTCTTAAATATTTGTAGGCTTTCTTAATATAGTTAACAAAGGAACAGGAAGCGGAGGAGGATCCCTCACACACTGGAGCCAGGACACAGCTTCGGTTTGTATGGCACAATCGGACAGGTTTGTTCGCTTGTGCCATACACTCTCGAAGCTATGTTCTGCCAACAGTGTATTACGGGAAACCTCCTCCGCTTCCTGTTCCCGGTATAGACTGTGTTAGAAAGCCCATTTAGTTCCGACAGTTTTACGCTGTATGATTTATTCTGAAGATAATATTTCTGTAGGATATCATTCTAATGTTATACCGTACTATAGGATTTTCATCTTGCGGGGTCTGCACTATGCAGAATTCCTGGGTCTATCCAACTTTATATTTGAGCTGGTACTGCTTCGGGGAGATGTCCTTGTATTGCTTAAACTGCTGGATGAAGTAGCTGGAGGTGGAGAAGCCCACCTGCATGGCGATCTCCGTGATATTCAGCTCGGCATTGGTCAGGAGCTTTTCTGCCTTGGTTATCCGTACATAATTTAAATACTCCCGGAAGCTCCGCTTCATGATCCTGGTGAACAGCCTGGAGAAATAGCTGTAACTTAAGTTGCAGAGCTGAGCCATATCCAGAGCAGTAATATCATTCTGATAGTTTTCTTCGATATAATCAAACACCTTCTGCATTCTTCCGACCATATCCTTATTGATTTCCTGATCGATATTCAAATCCATATTCTGCTCGTTCCATCTCCTTAGGATGTATAGGAACAGGTTATAGATATTTGCCCGGACGGCAAGCTCATAACCGTATTTCTTCTCGGTGAATTCGGTGCTGATACCTTTAATCAGCTCGGGAATCAGCGTTTTCTCGATATCTTCCTTCAGAAAGACCTTCTGATGGGTGGATTCATTCAGGATGAAAGGCATGACATATTTCATTTCAAATAAGGATTGTGCTGTGGTGTAAAGCATCTCCGGCTCGAACTTTATGACAATGTATTCGTTCTCGCTTTCATCCAGGGAAAAGATGTGGTGGATCTCGTTGGAATTGATCAGAACCATATCTCCGGTCTGGAAGCGGTATTCCTTATTGTTTAATAATATCTGATATTTTCCGGATAAGGCATACAGGATTTCGATATAATTATGGATATGGGCAGGCGACATCATCTGCGGCCCCAAAGCTATCTGTGTATGGGTACTGAATTGCAGGGAATCGTTGCTGCTTTTATCCCTGGTTTCGACGTAATAGTTGCTGCTCAAACAAAAACCTCCAATGACAAATTATTGATATTTTTTTGTAAATATATTATATCATGGTGTAAGCATTTATGCTATGTTTTCTATGGGGAGTAACATAATAAATTTTTAGTCGTGCAAATACTAGCTTGTAAAGGAGATTGAAGAAATGGAGAAGAAAATAAAAATTGGTATTATAGGCTGCGGCGGCATCGCAAACGGAAAGCATATGCCTTCCCTCAGTAAGCTTGGGGATGTTGAGATGGTGGCCTTCTGTGATATCGTATCAGAGAAAGCAGAAAAGGCAAAGGCACAGTACGGTACGCCGGATGCAAAGGTTTATACAGATTATCAGGAGCTTCTTAAGGATAAGGAGATAGAAGTTGTACATGTATTGACACCGAACCGCTCTCATGCGCCGATTACGATTGATGCACTGCACGCAGGAAAGCATGTTATGTGTGAGAAGCCTATGGCAAAGACTGCAGAGGATGCCAGAAAGATGGTAGCAGCTGCAAAGGAGACCGGCAAGAAGCTTACGATCGGTTATCAGCACAGACATAAACCGGAGTCAATCTATTTAAAGAGTGTGATTGAGCGCGGCGATCTGGGAGATATCTATTTTGCGAAGGCATTTGCGGTAAGAAGAAGAGGAACACCGAACTGGGGCGTATTCCTGAATGAATATGAACAGGGCGGAGGTCCGTTAATCGATATCGGTACCCACTCCCTCGATGTAACTCTTTACCTGATGAACAATTATGAGCCTAAGATGGTAGTAGGTACAAAATATAAGAAAGTAAATAATGCGGAATGCGGCAACCCTTGGGGCGGCTGGGATCCGGAACAGCATACCATGGAGGACTCCGCATTCGGCTTTATCGTAATGAAGAACGGAGCAACCATCATTCTGGAATCAAGCTGGGCACTCAATACCTGTGAGCCGATCCAGGAAGGAAGCACAGTCCTTTGCGGAAGTGATGCCGGTGCTCAGATTAAGAACGGAGTAACCATCAACAAGGGCGAATTTAACCGCCTGATCGAGATTAAACCTGACCTTTCCAGCGGCGGAGTAGCTTTTTATGAGGGTATCTCCAATGACCCCGCGCAGGTAGAGGCAAGACGTTGGATCGATTGTATCAAGAATGACACGGAGCCGGTAGTTAAGCCTGAGCAGGCATGCGTGGTATCCGAGATATTGGAAGCAATCTATAAGTCAGCTGCCACAGGACAGCCGGTATACTTTGACAAATAGAAGAAGAAAGTTGCAGGCTTTACCGGAGTGCCTGAAGTCCCTCCTCAAAAACTTCTTCAGGCATTCCATCCCCCAATATAGAATTAGAAGGGAACGGAGGATTATATGGAGATATCATTACAGCTTTATTCCATACATGAAGAGACAGCTAAGGATTTCAGCGGTTCTGTAAAACGGGTCGGAGAGATCGGTTTCCAGGGTGTTGAATTTGCCGGCTATGGCGGACTGAGTTCCGCAGAACAGGGTAAGCTTTTGGCTGAAAGCGGATTATATTCTGTCGGAACACACACAGGTCTTCAGACCTTTGAAGATAATTTTGAAGCAGAGCTAAATTACAGCAAAGCGATTGGTTCCAAATACATTATCTGTCCCTGGGCAAAGGTCGATACCATGGAAGAGATTGATCATCTTGCCAAGGTGCTGAATCGGGCGGCAGAGCATGCAGCAAAGGAAGGCATCAAGGTAGGGTATCATAACCACGACCATGAATTTAAGATGCTTGACGGCAAGTACGCTCTGGATTGGCTGGCAGAGAAGACCAGTGATCAGGTAGTCCTGGAGCTTGATGTATTCTGGGTGGCTTATGCAGGAGTAGATCCTGTGGAATATATTAAGAAGTGGGGTAAACGTGTTGAGTTGATCCACATCAAGCAGATGGATGCGAAGAAAGCAAATGTTGATGCGGCAGACGGTATTCTGGATATGAAGAAGATTAAGAATGCAGCCGAGTATGCAGCCTATTTTGTACTGGAGCATGAGGAATATGATAAACCGGTTTGGGATGCCATACAGAACGATTTTAACTATCTGAGCCTAATTTAATGCTTATAAGAAGAATCCTTCAAAATATGATATGAATGGGAAACAGCAGAAGAAAACGAAAAGTTCTTCTGCTGTTTCTTTATTTATTTACGGAGAACCAGTCTAATCAATCTGATTTCATGGGGTTCGAGAACAGAATGATAATCGAACCTGCCTCGGGAGATATGAAGCTGTGATTTGATCAGCATCGGTTCGGAAAGTCGTTGCAGCGCCTGATGCTCTTCTTCTGTTTCCGGTTCCACACCGCCCATCTTCAGCCATTGATCGAATACACTTCCTGAAGTACGGTTAATATACTGTTCCGTCATATGATAGCTTCCATCCTTCAGATCCATGAGAGTAAAATTTACTTCGATACCACCGCTCGCAGGAAAGGCCTGATACCGTTCGGAGAAGGTGGCTGTGAAATGAATCCCTTCTGCATAAAGAGCGGAGTAATGCCGGTAATGATACAGAAGAATCGACAAACTGGTTCCTGCTTCATCTCTGGTCATAAAGCATCCCTCGTCCCGGTGAATCAGGACATCCTCCAGTTTTGACAAAAGGTAATAGGCATAGTACGCCGGTTTTTTTATCCCATCCCGGGTAAAGAAGCCCATACCTCCATGAAAGGTCTCCGGTGCCGCAGGCAGCTCCTCCAGCAAATCGGTCAGTGACCAATGACAGAAGCTTTCCAGAAGGTCATAATTTTGCAGGATATTACGGACAATGTAGCAGGAGGTATAGCAGGTATCATTCAACCATTCCCTGTGGGAGGAGGTAAAATTCCATTCTGTAAGGTAGACCGGTCTGTCGGTTTTCTCAGAAAAAGAAAGGAAGTACCGGGTATATTGCCCGAATAGATCCGGATCGGGGGACAGACTGGTGTAAAAGTGGAACAGCAATACATCCGCCATACAGGCATGAGCCTGCATATAGTCGATATACGTGAGGTAAAGCTCTTGATTGAATTCATGGTTCACATATGACATGGAGGCGAAGCAAGCCTCAGGAAGCAGCTTCTTCACTGCCCGGTAGCTTATCTCATAGAGCCGGAACGCTGTTTCTGCCGAATCGAAGTAAAAAGGAAGCTTACTGTTTAGCGCCTCGTTCCAGAAGGTGAACATCCAGGAGCTGACTTCCCGGTAGCCATACCGCTGAGTGATATGACGGATAAATTCCGTAACAAGATATTCCCAGGAGGAGTCATC
>JAEZLY010000125.1 GCA_023414985.1 Bacillota bacterium
GGTGCAAACAGACTGAAGGAGGCAGAGGAGCATGCAAAACGTTATATGGTGCTCCTGTTAATGCTTACCTTGATCGGGGCTATCCTGACCTTATTGATTAAGGAACCGGTAATCAGACTCTTTGGTATGCCGGAGGAAGTGAACGGCTATATCCGTATCTGTCTGACAGCGTTTGCTCTGTATATGCCAATCCGTATGTTGAACTGCCTGATTATCGTAGCGATACTGCGAAGCGGCGGCGATACGAAGGCAGCTCTGTTCCTGGACGTCAGCAGCGTATGGCTGATCGGTGTACCGATGGCGTTCCTTGGCGGACTTGTATTCAAATTCCCTGTTTACATTGTTTATATCATGATAGCAACAGAGGAGTTCTATAAGATTACCCTGGGATTGATCCGCTATAAAAAGAAAAAATGGCTTAGAAACATCGTATCTGATTAAAATAATAAGTGGATAGACTTAAACTGACACAAAATCATTTCCTTCAACATATTCTTATAGAGGAAGCAGAATGATGTATTCCGCTACAATATAACAATATTGAAGGAGTGAAGGTATTGAGTTATAGGAATAGAAATTATAACAATTACAGCAATAATTACCCGGAATCCAGAGCAGAGGAAAAAGACTGCCGTGGGGAACAAAGCCATGTGCACGAGCTTCAGGGAAGTGTTATGATAGCTGAAAGAGAGGAAGACCCGCATAACCATCGTTTTTGCACTGTAACCGGGGAGGTCATTCCTAGCGGCGCAGATGATCATTGCCATGAGGTATGTTTCAGAACCGATTTTTTCGATGATCATTTTCATGAATTTAAAGGAAAAACCGGTTGCGCTATTCCGGTAGGTGGTGGCAGGCACGTTCACTTTATTGATTCCATTACATCTGTGGAAGATGGGCACAGGCATGCATTTAAAGCTGCCACATTAATTGAAAATCCCATTGGGGAAGAGCACAGACATGACTGTATGCATGATCATATGATGGATGATCATGGCGAGCATCGAAGAGGTATGATGTACGGTAGATAATTCGAAAGATTTTACGAAAAATCATTCAGAGGGTCATTGAGAGCAGCGGAAAGTAAGCTTTGATTTTATACTATGCCTAATAGGCATGGAAGAGATCAGGCGGCCGACCGGCTGCTCTTTTTATAAATAAAGGAAAAATGTGAACTATTTCCCATCTCATAGGAATTCATAATGTATGAAAAAAATTGTGGCATATTGGTAATAATAATGTTATAATATTCTAGTTAGAGTGACGGGAGGACATCCCGAGACTTCTGAAAAGGTTATCGATGCTATCGTTCTCGGTAGGTTTTTCAGTTGTTTCGGTACCTCCGACTCTAATGTTTTCATGCTGTAATAAATCATGCTTTAATTTAGAAAAGGAGATTATACTATGCACAAAAGTTTTTCAATGGAATTAGCCGGCAGAACCCTCACTGTTGATGTCGGCAGGGTTGCGGCTCAGGCAAACGGTGCTGCTCTGATGCACTACGGGGATACTGTGGTATTATCCACTGCAACAGCATCCGATAAGCCTAGAGAGGGAATTGATTTCTTCCCGTTAAGCGTTGAATATGAAGAGAAGTTATATGCAGTTGGTAAGATTCCCGGCGGCTTCATTAAGAGAGAAAGCAAGCCGTCTGAAAATGCAATTCTTACCTCCCGTGTTATTGACCGTCCCATGAGACCATTATTCCCGAAGGATTACAGAAATGATGTAACTCTGAATAACCTGGTGCTTTGTGTGGATCAGGACTGTTCCCCCGAGGTTACCGCGATGCTTGGTTCTGCAATAGCAACCTGTATCTCGGATATTCCCTTCGACGGACCGACAGCATCCACTATGGTAGGTATGGTAGACGGAGAGCTGGTGTTTAATCCGACTTCTGCACAGAGAGAGAAATCCACACTGGCTTTAACCGTTGCATCCACCAAGGAAAAGGTTATCATGATCGAGGCGGGTGCGGAAGAGCTTCCTGAAGATAAGATGATCGAGGCGATTTTTGCCGCACATGCATTAAACCAGAAGATTATTGAGTTCATTGATAAAATTGTAGCTGAGGTTGGTAAACCGAAGCATAATTATACCTCCTGCGATACTCCGACCGAGTTATACGAGGATATGGTTAGCTTCATCACACCCGAGGCGATGGAGACTGCTGTATTTACCGATGAGAAACAGGTCAGAGAAGCGAATATCAGAGAGATTACCGATCGCTTGGCTGCCCGTTATGAAGAGACTCATCCGGAATGGCTTCCGTTACTCGGCGAAGCAATCTATAAATTCGAGAAGAAGACCGTACGTAAGATGATCTTGAAGGATCAGAAGCGTCCTGACGGAAGAAAGATTACCGAAATCAGAAGACTTGCTGCTGAAATCGATGTATTACCAAGAACGCACGGATCAGGTATGTTCACTCGTGGTCAGACTCAGGTGCTTACCATCACTACACTTGGTGCACTGGCAGAGACTCAGAGACTGGACGGAATCGATGAGAATGAGACAGGCAAGAGATATATGCACCACTATAATTTCCCTTCCTACTCCGTTGGCGAGACAAAGCCCTCCAGAGGTCCGGGAAGACGTGAAATCGGTCATGGTGCACTGGCAGAAAGAGCTCTCGTTCCTGTACTTCCGACGGAAGAAGAGTTCCCTTATGCTATCCGTACCGTATCCGAGGTACTGGAGTCCAACGGTTCTACCTCTCAGGGTAGTATCTGTGCTTCTACTTTATCCTTAATGGCGGCAGGTGTGCCGATCAAGGCTATGGTTGCCGGTATTTCCGTAGGTCTGGTAACCGGTGAGTCAGACGATGACTATATCATTTTAACCGATATTCAGGGCTTAGAGGATTTCTTCGGCGATATGGACTTTAAGGTTGCAGGTACCCATAAGGGTATCACAGCGATCCAGATGGATATCAAGATCCATGGACTGACCAGAGAAATCATTGAGAAAGCAATCTATAGAACAAAGGAAGCAAGAACTTACATCCTCGATGATGTTATGGCTCCTGTTATTGCTGAACCGAGACCGGAGGTTGGTCCTTACTCACCGAAGATTGTTCAGATCAAGATCGATCCTTCCAAGATCGGCGAGGTAGTTGGACAGAGAGGTAAGACCATCAACGCAATCATCGATCAGACCGGTGTTAAGATTGATATTACTGACGACGGAGCAGTTTCTGTATGCGGCGTAGATAAGGAAAGCATCCAGAAGGCACTTGAGATGGTGAAGATGATTGTAACTGATTTCGAAGAAGGTAAGCAGTACACCGGTAAGGTAGTAAGCATAAAAGATTTCGGTGCCTTCATTGAGTTCGCGCCCGGTAAGGAAGGCATGGTTCACATTTCAAAGATTGCAAAACACAGAGTTGAGCATGTAGAGGATGTTCTGACCCTTGGTGATATCGTTAAGGTGGTATGCCTTGGACAGGATAAGATGGGAAGAATCAGCTTTAGTATTAAGGATGCACAGTAAGTGTCTGACTGAAGCATAAAATAAGTTGGCTTTGGAATGTAAGAAAATGAGCGGATATCATCTTGATAGAGCCCATCTTCTTACATTCCTTTTTTACTTTTTTCTATACCTCATCTTTATTTCTGTATTGTCTCTGAGGTTGTTGCTTCGGATCCTATGGTGTAGGATGAAGAAGGTCCTTTTAACACCATAGAACTGAGGAGGAAATGGTATGGGTACACCCTATTATTTTGCATAGCAGAGGCTATTGCAAATAAAACAGAATAACTGAGGTAATAGCCTTTGCAGATCCTGTATTACTAATAGGAGATGCAAAATGAGCTACCGAACTAAGAATGAATATTTAATAAAACCTACGGAATCCTATAGAATTCTTAAAAACTGCCAGGGCTGCGGCTGTAAAAGCTCCTTTGTGAGCACAAGCAGCTTCAGAGTAAATGCTAACGGCAACAGAGTCGATGTATGGCTGATTTATCAATGTGAAAAGTGTAAGCATACCTACAACTTAACGATCCATGAACGCATCAAGCCCTCGGAGCTATCAACGGAGGAGTATAGCAGATATCTGTCCAATGATGACGAACTGGCTATGAAGCATGGGATGGATAAGAATCTCTTAAGCAAAAATAAGGTTGAAATTGATTGGGAGAACTTATCCTTCGAACTTTATCCGATCCTAAAGTCGAGGCAGCAATCCTCCTGCATAGCAATTCAAAATCCATATGATATTAAGGTGAGGATGGATAAGATCCTGTCTGAGATACTGGAGATAAGCAGATCTAGGGTTAAGGAATTGATAAAGCAAGAGCTTCTTGAACTGTCTACTGACAAGGTGACGCACACGGTAACAGTAATGATAAAGTCAGCAATGACATCTGAGGAGAAGAACCTTCAGGTTGGATGAATGAATTTGACGAAAGCAGCAGGTAAAGGAGTAGTAGGTGAAAATGCTGCAAGAATAGAGTGAAAAAGGGAGATTCGGCACTATCGATAATCTCCCTTTTTCAGTGTAAATAGGGATAATAATGATTTCCTGAGATACCATAATTAGGATGTAAAAATGTATCAAATTTACAAATCTAATCATGATAAGGGGTATTCTATGAAGGAAACAAATCGAAAAAAGAGGTTCATGAAGATCTTTCGCATTACACTGATGATTATTTGCGGTGTAATTCTTGTTCTGGGAGGAACAGCTTCTCTGTTAGTGCATGGTTATATCAGCAAATTAAATATTGTCACAGCTAAGAATGAAGAGGCTTCGGGAAAGCTTGACACTACCGAAGATCTGACGGAATCGGTCCAACAGAATGGTGAAGCTTCTACACAGTCGAATACCCTCAATGCTACGGTTGTTCCATCTCGTAAGACTTTCTCCCCAAGCTCCTTTGAACTGTCTGCTTCTGAGAAAGCTTCTGAGCCGACAGCAGCGCCGGAAGCCCCAGAGGAAGAGGATGAGACGGAAGTTCTGTCCGCAGGGGATCCGGAGGTTGAAGCATACCTTAAGGCAATCAAAGAGAATATCAATGCCAAAGAGGATCCAATTGAGGACAGTAATGTATTGAATATTTTATTGATTGGCAGTGATACCCGGGATACCGATAGTCAGGGACGATCCGATTCGATAATCTTGATCACTGTGAACAAAGAAGACCAGGAGATAACAGCGACCTCCTTTCTTCGTGATATTTATCTTCAAATCCCCGGAAAGGGTCAAAACCGTCTGATTGCAGCTTATGCTATCGGCGGAGCTGAGCTTTTGATAGATACTCTGGAGCAGAACTTTAAAATTATGGTGAAGAACTATGTGAAAGTGGACTTCTTTACCTTAATAGATATTATAGATGTCATGGGCGGGCTTACAATGGAAGTCAGCAAAGATGAGATTGGAGTGATGAACGACTATATTCAGGAAATGAATCTGCTGTTATCCGAAAAAAAGAATAAGGATACCATCAAAAAAGCAGGTACCTACCTATTAAACGGAAAACAGGTATTGGCCTTCTCCACAAACCGCTACAGCAGAAACGGGGATTTTGACCGCACAGACCGACAAAGGAAGATCCTGCAGGCTTTATATAACAAGATATATACGCTGAATCCGCTGGAAATGAATCAGCTGCTGAATACTATCCTACCGCAGATCACGACGAATATAAAAGAGGGGGAGATCCTGCTTCAGCTTTTTTCCATGCCTTCTTATACTGAATACAAGGTGAAGCAGTTCTGTATTCCTGTGAAAGACTCTTTTCAGAACCGCAGCATCAGAGGAATGGATGTACTTTGCATCGATTTTCAGAAAAACAGAGAGCAACTGAAGAAGGAGCTTTATCATACCCATTGATTCTTCTAATCATTCCTTAACTTGACACTTTGGAAAAGAAAGGCTATTATGGTTCTACATTACAAAAAATAATAGTAGATGAGAGGGAAGGAATCATTATGAAAAAGAGAATAGGTTCAATTCTGCTTGCGCTCATGCTCTGCGTGTCTCTACTGCCGTCCGGTACTGCACTGGCAGCCGGCCAGGAGACAACCCAGTCCTTTGCGGCAAAACAAAATTTCAGCAACTGGGCATTAAATGATCTGATTGTCGGGGACACTTATGGGATTTATCCACTGACCTGGTATACCTCGGATATGACAAAGCCGATTACCGAAGGAAAGCTTCGAATCCTGATGGCAGGACTTCGCGTAAAGCTGCAGAATACGGGTTGTGTGACAGACGCTCAGGAAAAGGTCATTCACTTCGATCATAAGCTTACCGTACAGGAGGTTATGAAGTCCTATTATGATCTGGTAAAGGAATATACCTTTAAGCCTGATCTGAAGCTGAAAAATGTAAGCTATACGAAGTTCATGAAGGACAATGGTATTTATACCGGTAAGAACGGTGAGCAGGCACTAAAGGAAAAATGCAGTGTTGAACAAGCCTGTGTAATTGCGACCAGATTGGTAACTGTTCTTTACGATAAGCTTGATGCTGCAAGCAAAGGCTTTTTCTATAAGACGGAAGCGAACGGTAATACGGTATATATGCTGGGTTCCATTCATATGGCCAATAACGATATCTATCCAATCAATGATGAAATCTGGAAGGCCTTTCATGCATCAAATGCACTGGCTGTAGAAATCAATATGACAAGTCAGGCCGGCGTTTATGATCTTCTGGGATTAGCTACCTATACGGATGGCACTACTCTGAAGAACCATGTCTCCAAGGAAACCTATGACAAGGTACTTAAATTTGCTTCTGCCTACGGTTATACCGAGGATATGATCAAGATATATAAACCCTGGTATCTATACATTTCCTTCACTTCCCTGACCATGACGGACAGTGCAAGTTCAACAGAAGCATCTCAGAGCGCAATGCTTGGAGTAGATATGAATTTCCTTACGAATGCATCCTTAAGCGGTAAACAGATCCTGGAAGTGGAAGGCTACGGAGTTCAGGCCAAAATGCTTGACAGCTTTTCCGATGGCTTAGAGGAATACCTGCTGAATGAAACAGTGGATGAGATAAATAAGATAGCTGCCGGAACCAGTAATGGAAATTCGGATGATCTGCAGACAATGCTTGAATTATGGCGTAAGGGAGATGAGAAGGAATTCCAGAAGTATACCTCCTTTGAGTATGAGAACGGGGACTTATTGGCAGACGGCAGCAAAGCGTCTGAGCAGGCTTTCATGAAGGAATTTCAGGAGAAGCTTTATACGAATAGAGATAAGAACATGGCTGAGTATATTGATAAGCTTCTTACCTCACCCGATAAAAAGACTTACTTTGTCGTAGTCGGCAGCGGTCATTATGTCAGTGATCATGATGTCATTGATCTCTTAACCGAGAAAGGCTATTCCGTAACACAAATCAAGTAGTCTGAATTCGGATTTTTCGTAAACAGCTATTATTTAAGTATCTATTGTGCAAGAACTGCGGCTAAATAATTAATAATAATGGAAAGAATAAGGGCTGGCATTCCTATGAGTGTTTGAGGGAAGCAGGCTCTTTTTCTTTCGCAATATTTTCTCAATTTTGTAACGGTTCCTACTCGCTTGTTGATTACTAGCTGATAGTATGTTAAAATCAAGGTGTAAGTATCATGAATTAATATAGGCAATCAGTATGAAAACAGCGTAGTCAGATTAGTTGGAATGTGGTTTGTATATGGTACTAAGCAGCGTGGCACCGGCAGGCTTTACTCTTGGAAGGAAGCAGGCCGGATATTACTTTATGGATAGGAAGGGACCTATATGACGAAAATTAATCAGTTATCCAACAAGATTACAGTTGTAACAGAGGTATTACCTTATTTACAGAGTGCATCTTTAGGAATATGGATTAAGGCAGGCTCAGCTAATGAGGATGACAGCAATAACGGTATCGCACATATCATCGAGCATATGCTTTTTAAAGGTACCACTACCAGAAGCGCGAAACAGATTGCGGATGAGATGGCAAGGATCGGCGGTAATATGAACGCATTTACCAGCAAGGAGTGTACCTCCTATTATGCGACAACCCTAAGTGCACATTTGCCGATTGCGATAGATATTATTTCCGATATGCTGACGAATTCCTTGATTGATGAAAAGGCGTTGAAGAAAGAAAAAGGAGTTATCATAGAAGAAATCGATATGTATGATGATTCCCCGGAGGATCTGGTACATGAGATGCTGCAGCAGAGGATATGGAAGGATCATCCGCTTGGTTATATGATCTCGGGAACCAAGAAGGTCGTACGAAGGGTCACCAGAGAGCAGATCAAGGCTTTCATGGATACTTATTATGTCGGTGAGAATATGATTATCTCGGTTGCCGGACAGTTCAATGAGGAAGAGACGTTAAAGCTTCTCGAGGAGAAATTTGCTCCTATCAAAGCAAGCAGCAGTCTGGAGCGCAAAGAATTTGGCAGACCGGCCTATAATAAGGTGCAGTGTAAGAAGAATAAGGATATTGAACAGCTTCATTGTAATATTGCTTTTGATTGTATTTCTTACCTGTCAGATGAAAGATATGTCCTTTCGGTGATGAATTCTATTCTTGGCGGAAGCGTGAATTCCAGGTTGTTTCAAAAAATCAGGGAAAACAGCGGCTTGACCTATTCCATCTACTCCTATGGCAGTTCATACCGTGAGACAGGATTGTTCCATATCTATGCGGCAATGAATCCGGCACAGACAGGAACCGTAGTGAAGAAGATCTATCAGATCATCAATGAATTGAAGAAAAAAGGTGTCACTGCCGAGGAGCTTTCCATGACGAAGGAACAGATCAAGACAGAGTTGATTCTGGGGAACGAGAGCGCGAAAAGCAGGATGAATTCCAACGGTAAAGCATTATTGAACCGCGGAAGGCTTGTTACGATAGAGGAGCTGATTCAAGGCATAGAAAAAGTCAGTCTATCCGACATCATTGCATTTACCAACCGCTACTTAACGATATCCAATGCCTCAGTCTCCCTGGTCGGGAATCTGAACGAGGTTGACACCAAGGCATTGCAGTTCCAAGCATAGAAAAAAGAACCAGGTATATTAGGGGTGTCAATAAAAAGCATACAATAAAAGTGAAATGGTGCAAAGCCTTGTTCGAGTCTCTACGGAACAGGGCTTTCATAGTTTATGGTATTAACATGCCTCATTCAAGAAACAGTTAGAGAATGATTGATCTATTATTAGTAATTGATAGGCAGCTTGATGAGACAATTACGATGCAACTATGATACAATTCTGATGTAATCTGAAGCAAATAAAAAGTAAAGGGTGAAATGCAAATGATTAAGATACTAATCGTGGAAGATGAAAAGCCGATAGCAAATCTAATCAATATCAGTTTAACCGATGCAGGCTATCAATGCGAAAGTGTTCATGATGGCATGCGTGCTGCCGACAGGATTGAGACCGTAGCATATGATTTAATCTTGCTTGATATCATGCTTCCGAAGGTAAATGGTTATGAGCTGCTGGAATATATCAAACCTATGGGGATACCGGTCATCTTTATCACAGCAAAGGGTTCCGTATCGGATCGTGTAAAGGGCTTAAAATCAGGAGCAGATGATTACCTGGTAAAGCCTTTTGAGATAATAGAATTGATGGCAAGGGTGGAAACAGTTCTACGTAGATATCATAAAACAGAGACTAGTTATCAGTTGGGTGATCTTGAGATTGATACGAAGTCACGTACAGTGAAGAAAAAAGGGGTTGCTGTTAATCTGACTATGAAGGAGTATGAGCTGCTGGTGCTCTTTATTCAGAATAAGAATATAGCATTGTATCGGGAGACAATCTACGAAAGAATATGGGGCAGCGATTATATGGGTGACAGTCGTACTGTGGATCTTCATGTACAAAGAATGCGTAAAAAGGTAGGCTGGGAGGATAAAATATCTGCAGTATATAAAGTTGGTTACCGACTTGAAATAGAGTGAACGGATAAAGCGGGAAAGGCATGGTCAGGCTATGAATTTTTCATGGAAGGTATTCTTTAGTACAATCATTATGATGCTTATAACCTTCAGCGTCGGAGGTTATTTTTTAATAGCAGCTCTTTTCCAGTCTGCCTATGACCGGGAAGTTAACAGTGCCAAGGAAGAGAATAAAATACTTCAGTATTCTCTGGCAACAGCACTTTCTGCAATTACAAACGATGATAACCAGACAGTTAAGGAAATGATATCAGAGATAGCAGGTTCTATGGTAAACAATGTACGTACCAGTAATACTCAAATACGAATCAGTAATCAGGAATATCGTACAATTTATGAAAGTCAAGATCTTAACTTTGATACAAAGCAGCTGCGTCAGATTGACATAAATACCCGCGGTAACATGACACTGCAAGCGGGAAAAAATATCTATGTTGAGACGGCAAGTATTCTTCAAGCCTCTGATCAATACTATTATTTGGAAAGCTTCCGGGATATCAGCTCAATCTATCAAGAACGTAATGCGCAATATCAGATCTATAGGAAAATACTATTAGCTTTAATTGCCGGAAACGGTATCATCAGCTACCTCCTTTCTTTATGGCTTACTTATCCAATCAAAAAATTATCTAGAGTGACCCATATGATATCAAGAGGAAATTTGAATAGCAGGGCTAAAATTAGGAGCAGGGATGAGATTGGTAAGTTGGCTCAGGATTTCAATCATATGACAGAGAATCTGGAGAATAAGATCAATGAGCTTGAAGATATCACACACAGACAGGAGGAATTTATCGGAAGCTTTGCTCATGAACTAAAAACTCCTTTAACCTCCATTATCGGATACGCTGATATTCTAAGATCAAAAAAGCTTACTCCGGAAATGACGATGACATCAGCTGACTACATCTTTAAGGAAGGGAACCGCTTAGAAGCGCTTTCTCTAAAGCTATTGGAGCTCATCGTCATGAAAAATGCAGAGCTTGATAGAAAGAGGGTAAATGTCAGGCAGCTTATAAAGGAACTTCATGGTATCATTGAACCGATTCTGGTGAATGAACATATCAGTTTTATTGCGACGGCGGAAGATGCGATTATCTTTGTTGAACCTGATTTAATTAAAACAGTTCTGATTAATTTGATCGATAATGCGAGAAAAGCGTTGGAAGGTGTGTGGCCGGAAAGCACTGGAAAAATAATAATCAAAGGAAGGAAGGAAACAGGAGGCTACGGGATCTATATTAAGGATAATGGGAAAGGAATCCCCAAGGAGGAACTCTCAAAAATCACGGATGCCTTTTATATGGTAGACAAATCAAGAGCAAGAGAACAGGGCGGTGCCGGATTAGGACTTGCCATATGCTCTGAAATTGTAGGCAGACATCAAGGCAAATTGGAGTTCGACAGTACCTTAGGTAAAGGCACGATGGTATATCTGTTCCTAAAGGATGGTGAGGAATGAAAAGTATAGTAAAATATATTACGATGACCTTAGTCACAGTAGAAATTGCTCTTATATGTTTGTTCATACCCTCTGAGATATCGAATTGGCAGGATCGGCAGAGCTTTGGTACCATCCATATAGAAAGTGCGGAAGGTATCATAGTGGAACGAAATCAGCAAATGACAATGATAGAAAGGTTAAACCTGTATATCAATCTCCAAAATGCATCAAATCAAATCGATATCAACCAAGGGAAATATATTAAAGTAGAAGATATCCCTAAAGTTTGTGAAAAAGAACTAAACGAGTTAGAGCAGCTCGGGATCATAAATACTATTGATTTTGAAATGAACTCCACTCCTCTGCGAGTACGGCCGACCTTCTTTCTAAGCACAGAGAATCCGACCAAATCTATGATTGTCTGGAATGTTGAATGGATTGTTGGGAAACATTATATTATTCTCAGCCTGGATGATGAGACGGGTAAACTATTAGGATTTATGGAAAAAACAGATGAAAACATCATTAATTCCGATGCTGCTGCATTTATAAAGGGAATAAGTCAATATTACGGCGTTACTATCGATGATTACAGTGTAAAAAGTTCATCATTTAATAAGAAGCTTGGAATAGAAAATAAAACTTCAGCAATAATCGCAACACTTCACGAAGCTGATAACAAGCTAAGCTGTGGTATCCAGGTTTATCCTTCCGGCTGGAATTATTTCGCAATAAATAAATACATGGACAAATGATGAATAGAAAAGCCCTTTGGTATACAGGAAAGAATGTATACCAAAGGGCTTTTTTAATTTAATAAAAGCATCTACTCGGCATTTCTCTCTTTTTCCTTGATGATGGAATTATGATGCATCAGACTTTTATACTGGGAACTGTTAAAAGCAATATAGAAAGGAGAAGAACCATGAGACCAGGTAAGATATGCATCGTTATTATATCGATTAGTCTTATGATTAATCTGACAGCCTGCCAGCCGACTCCGAAGGATGAGGCGATAAGGCAGAAAGGAAATTTATCTGAGGTTATTCAGGAGAACGAAATGAAAGTCTCACAGGAAAAAATCGGTAAGCTTTTGAAAGTCAATGATCAAAGGAGCTTTGCATTAAAGTCGAAGAATGGTTTGGTGAATATAAAGGTAGTTGCTAAGGTTATTGTTCCTGATGTCACTAAAGTATCGGTCTATGAAGTTGAAAGAAACGATTTTACAGAAGCTGATATTGAAAAATTACATGAGGTATTCTTTGGAGACTCGGAGCTATATCCTGAATTATTCTATGAGGATATGACGAAGGATGAACTATTGGCAGAAATATCAAGAGTACAGGAGCAATATGACAAGCTTTCTCAGGAGGATACGGGAAATAAGGACATCATCAATCAAAAAATTGGAGGAACGATTGACAAGCTTCAATCCTTAATCGCGTCAGCTCCGGAAACAGCAGAGCGGAAGCCTCTGAAGGAATATAAACTGGTCGAAGAGAAGAATCAACAAATCGGAGATACCCATACCTTTTTTGCACAAGGTAAAATCGACTCTTCCATAGGACACTTAAGCATTCAGAACGGTGCCAGCTTCAGTGAGGCTACTTTCAGGAAGGAACGGCCCGAGGATTCCGGTTATATCACAGCTACAGATATAGAAACCAGGAATGGAAAAGAAGCAGCAGAGATGGAGAATAACTGCCAATACAGTGAGACTGAGGCAGTCGAACTATGTAATGCGGTACTTAAACAATTAGGTGTCGGTAACAACTATGCTGTTTTCTCGGCAGAAGGTGTTGCAGACGTGACTTCATCCGGTTCAAATGTGGACTGCTATAATGGTTATCTGATTAAGTTCAGCAGAATAATAGACGGGGTATCGGAGACCTATGATTTTTATGATGGGAATATGACCGAGGACGGCGGACAATCAGCCTTGCCATACTGTTTTGAGAAGATGTACTTTATCGTAAGAGATGACGGTATTGATTATTTTGATTGGAATTCCCCGATGATTCTTGGCACACGCCAGGCAGATCATGTGAAGCTGGCTGATTACAATGAGATTGAAGAGACCTTCAGAAACCAGGTGCTGCTGAATTATTCCTATGTCGAAGAACCGACGAATATCGACATAGATGAGATTCGCTTTGGCTATATGAGAGCTAAGGAAAAGGATAAGGATCACGAATTCACTTTGGTCCCTGTCTGGGATTTTATCGGAGAATTGAATGAAAGATACAGCATTATGACAATCAATGCCATCGACGGAAGTATTATGAATCGACAATATGGTTATTAATCGCATATATTCTGCTGTTGAAGTAACAATGAGCAGCATGTTTGGCAGTTACCAATGAAAAAACGAAAGGGATTGAAAGGAGAAGTAATATGAGAAAAAGTATTAGATGGAAGGCAGTAGCGTTGGCAGCCATGTTATCCGGCAGTCTTACAGCGTGTCAGCCGACACCAAAGGAGGTTGCAATTCAACCGAAAGGAAATCTGGAACAGGTAATTCAGAATAATGAATCAAAAAGTTCCGATGAGAAAATAATGAATCAAGTCAAAGCAGAGGCTACCAGTAAGTTCGAAGTAAAATCATCGGATGAGAAGATCAATATCAAGGTGGATGCAGACGTTATCGTTCCTGATGTCGCCAAGGCTCCTGTTTATCAGGTAATCAGAAATGATTTTACAGATAACGATGTGGACAGAATAACCAAGGTCTTCTTTGGTGATAGCGATCTTTATCCCGAGATAACCTATCAGAACATGACGAAGGATGAGCTGCTGCAGCAGATCGCCGAAATACAAAAACAGTATGATAATATCGACCCGGAATACAAGGAAGCAGCGGAAAAAAAATATGGCTCCGCCCTCGAACTGCTGCAATCCTATGTCGATAAAGCACCAGAGACAATTAAGAGAGAACCTTATAAAGAGTATAAATTAGAAAAAGATGAGGATACTTCAGCCATTGGTGAGTATCGATATTTTTCTGCGAGGGGGAAGCTTGGTGATCTGACAGCTCACATTTACTTTCAGCTGAGCGATAGCTATGTTGGTGTAAATCTATATAAGGATGACCCTGATGGGTTGGCTAATTATACAAGGTCTAGTATCATCTCGCTGGATGGTAAAGAGGCAGCTGAGATGGAGAATACCTGTAAGTACAGCGAAAAAGAAGCGGTTGCCTTAACGGACGATGTGATGAAGCAATTGGGATTGAATAAGAATTATGCATGTTATTCTGTCGAAGATTCTGCAAGAGGTACCCGTAGCATCGGGGCGGTATCCAGCTACACGGGATATCAGGTTATATATTTGAGAACAATCGATGGTATTCAGGAGACGGATGATATCTATAACGGAACGCTGACGGAGGATGAAGAGACGGATTCAGTTCCCTACGGAACCGAAAGAATTTATTTTATTGTGTCAGATCAGGGGATTATGCAGTTTAGCTGGGATTCTCCCATGAAGCTGGGTGAGAAGCAGGCTGATAATGTTAACTTGAAGGAGTATAAAGAGATTGAAGAGGTGTTTAAGAAACATGTACTGATCAAATTTGCCGGAAGGGATGAGAACTCGGAGGAAAAGCTGCCTTCCGTAATTAATGTAAGTGAAATCCGCCTTGGATATATGCGGGTAAAGAATAAGAATAAACAGGATGAGTTTACAATGGTTCCTGTCTGGGATTTTATCAGTGATCTTTACGGGAAGTCCAGTATCTTAACAGTTAATGCAATCGATGGCAGTGTATTGGATAGGAGATATGGTTATTAATGAAAAACAGAAAACGGAACATGATTTTTTCAGAGCTTGAGAGGGGAATCATATCTCATCGTTTCTTAATTTGTGTCATTGGCTGCGCAACGATGGTTATTCTGGGATCTTGGGATAAGTTCTTTCTAAAAAAAGAGGTGATAGCGAGCGGTTTGTCAGCAGGCTATCATATAACGATGGTATGTAATGTATTAAAGTCGGAAACGGCAGTCTTCGTCATACCTATCTTAAGTACATTACCTTACAGCGGTAATTTCCTAGAGGAATACAAAAGCAGATTTGAACGGCTTTTATTGATCCGGACGGATCGGAAAAGCTATGTAATATCAAAAATACTCACGACGGGTTTGTCAAGCAGCATGGGTATTCTACTTGGAATAGGGCTGATCCTTGGGGCACTTGCACTTGTGTTTAGGCCCATGGAGGTGATTGATGCGAAGGAGAGCGGAAAGCTCTATATGGAACTCTTTCAGTATTCCTTGATCGTATCTCTGATGGGTAATCTTTGGGGTGGCCTGGGAGCCTTATTGGGTATTCTTTACCGAAATGCCTACTTGGCATACGGTGGGCCGTTTTTGGTAAATTATCTGCTGATTATCCTGTTTACCAGATATTTTCCTAAACTCTATGTACTTAACCCAAGGGAATGGCTGCTGCAAGAGCACTATGCTTCTACTAACCCCTACGTCATCATCATTCTATTGATGGAACTATGTATGATCGCTCAGCTGCTGGAGGGAATTGCGATATGGAAAAGAATAAGACAATCATAAGAAAATCGAACCATTCCGGTATCATTTTAGTAATGCGGGTTTGCGGATATCATTTCAGCAGATGGAGGCGTAATAATCGTGTTATTATGTCATTTCTTTTGGCAGGAGTGATCAGCTTTCTGCTAACCGAGAAGGTCATGAATTTCAGCCTGGAGAATAAAACCACCTTACAGCTTTTTGAACCATTTATATGGGTTTACGGTGATGGAGCATCCATTCTTTTATGCGCGCTGGCTGCAATCCTGTTGTTTGCGGATATGCCTTTTCTGGATGGAGCGGTTCCATACTACCTGATTCGTATTAAGATAAGAATATGGGTGCTGGGGCAAATCCTTTACATAACTTGTGCGACCTTTTTATACACGCTTTTCACGCTTCTGGTTACCTGTTTGCTTTGCTCGAGGAATGCCTTTATCGGTAATATGTGGAGCCCAACGGCTGCACTGCTCGGGTATTCCAAGTATGGAGAGAAGATTGCTGTTCCGGCAATGCTAAAGACTTTTGAGCTTTCGAATCCGTTTTCCTGTATGGAAACGATTTTTATTCTGATATTGCTATATGTATTATTATCAGTATTAGTAATGTTTATCGTTACAGTTTGGAAAAACCAGATTGCCGGAATTACCAGTGCATTCCTTTTCCATATATTTGGATATGTGTTAAATCCGGATTGGTTTAAAGTTACCCTCGGATTGAGTGAGAAGACTGCATATATTGCAAATATACTATGCGGTTGGGTATCCCCTCTCAGACAGGTAACATACCATCTTCATAATTTCGGCTACGATATGCTGCCAAGGTTGCAGGATACCTATTTGATCTTTTCGAGTATCATTATAATGCTGTTTATACTCATTATATGGAGAATGAAGCGATATAGCTTTCACTTTTTAGGAACAATGGAGGAATAGGGATGACAGATAGTATGATTTCAGTTAACCACGTCAGTAAATCCTTTGGGGAGGAACAGGTCCTAAAGGAGGTAACTCTTGAGCTGGAGAAGGGGAAGGTATATGGTATCATAGGAAATAACGGTTCCGGTAAAACCGTTCTATTTAAATGTATCTGCGGTTTTATGAAGCCGGATAAGGGGGAAATTATCGTAGAAAGGAAACGAATCGGAATTGATACAGATTTTCCTGAAAACATAGGTATTATCATTGAGACACCGGGATTTCTGCCTCATTGCACAGGCTTTCGTAATCTTCAGATTTTAGCCTCACTAAAAGGATTGATAAGTAAGGAGGATATTATTAGTATACTGGAGACGGTTGGACTTAATCCGAGGATGAAGAAGCCGGTTGGTAAATACTCCTTGGGGATGAGACAGAGACTTGGCATCGCACAGGCTATCATGGAAGACCCGCAGGTGCTGATTCTTGATGAGCCGTTTAACGGCTTAGATAAGCATGGTGCAAGGGATATACGAAATATTATAATCGGGCTTAAGAATCAGGGAAAGACAATTTT
This sequence comes from Bacillota bacterium, assembly GCA_023414985.1. Taxonomy (GTDB): domain Bacteria; phylum Bacillota; class Clostridia; order Lachnospirales; family Lachnospiraceae; genus Mobilitalea. The sequence goes on from JAEZLY010000125.1 coordinate 17,397, forward strand.
ACTGGCAAGTCATAACCAGGAGGATATTAGAATCCTTTGTGATTCTGTATTTGAGATGGATGCGGGTATATTAAAGGAGGTGATCGGGGATGTGGATAAAGAATATCAAGAAACGGTATAGAATTTTTACCTTTCTGTTTATCCTTCTATTTCAGATGGCTTTTAGCGGCAGGCAGGTGGCTTATGCAAGTACAGATGAATTTTCGATAGATCCGGCGAATGTCTATCCGAACATGGAAACAGCTTATCAGGATGGTTACTCACCAATGATTAAGGATAACAAGGCAATGATTGTACTCCCTTTAATTTATGAGGATACCTCCTGGCAGCCGGCGTCGGTTATTGCGTCCATAGACTTCGGCAATATCTCGGGATCACCTTTTGAGATAAAGCAGTATAAAAAGGAATTTAAACCGGACATCTATACTCTGCCAAGCGGAGATTCGAAAAAAGCCTATCTGGTGGAGTTTGATCTGGGACTAAAGAATAACAGGATAAATGGAACATATCTTGTATCGGTCAAAATTCAATATAAAATGCTTCAATTTCTGGAAAATTCAGTTGATTTCATCACCATGGAGCAATCCTTCCCGGTGTATGTGAATATTACCGATGGGAAAAATCCAGAGGATGGTTCCGGTCAGACACAGGGAGGTTCCAAGCTCAAACTACTAAACTGCAATATAAATCCTCAGGATATCAAGCTCGGAGATACTTTCTCGGTCGATGCCAGGCTGCTGAATACCAGTCAGTCAATGGATATCAGGAATATGAAAATAAACTACAGTAATACAGAAGGTATATTAACACCTACCGGAAATATCGGTTCTGTATACTTGGAAAATCTGGGGGCAGGTCTTTCTGAAACGATTCATTTTGAGATGAAGGCAGCACAAGAGACAACGAATTATAGTCCAAAGATTACGCTGGATATTCAATATGAAGACAAGAATGGCAATCTCTATACGGATACTGAGATAATTTACATAACGCTTCTGCCTGCTACTGGTGATAGCGGAGGAGCAAAATCGAATCTGTTTGAGATAGAAAGTGATCATACTTTTACGGGAATGGGCAGTTCCTATCAGGAAGGCTATACACCGGACGTCGTAAATGGCAAGGTACATGTAGTAATGCCGCTTCAATTTATCGGGGATGGCAGCGTCTTTGAAAATACAATCACAGCAGCAATCCAATATACCGATCTTCAGAATTCCCCATTTCAAATTAAAAGTTATTCCAAGAAGATCAAGCTGACAAAATATAAATCCAAAGAGGGTGAGAGGTTATCCCTGTATCTGGCGGATTTTAACCTGGATTTAATAAAGGATAGAACAAATGGAGTATATGCTGTTAATATCAGTATCCAATATGAATTGAATTCAGAGGTTAAGGAACAGACCTTCCCTATCTATATCATAGTACAGGATGGAAAGGATCCGAATTCAGCTGAACAGCAGGATTCTCCGAAACCGATGCCAAAGCTGATCGTCACTTCCTGTACAACCGATCCAAAGACCCCCCATACCGGTGATTTGATCACCTTTCGGGTAGCTCTAAAGAATACGAATAAGAGCGTTGATATCAATAATATCAAGCTAAACTATTCCAGTGACACAGGGGATATGGTACCTGCGAAAGACAGTAACAGCATTTATATAGATAGGATCAAAGCAGGGGAAACGAAGAACATTATCTTTGAAATGAAGATATTGGATGAGATATCCACTCAGAATCAGAAAATAACAATAAATATTGATGGTGAAGATGATAAGGCTGCCTTAATCAGTGACACGGAAAGCCTGTATCTGACCGTAGATCTGCCCTTTGGAATCAAGATTGAGAAACCTGTACTTGCAAGCGAGATGGAATCTGGTAAGTCAAAGACGATTTCATTTCCGATTATGAATACAGGGAAGACAAAAATTCGTAATATTGTCTGTATTCTTAAAATAGATGGGATCATTTCCTCCGGTCCCTATTTTCTTGGAGAACTGGAGCCGGCTGCGTCAGAACAGGCGTCCATTAAGGCTGTTGTGGCGAACAAAAGGACTACAGATCCTTCCGTTCCCGAGAGTGAAAAGTATGGATTTGTGTCAGGCAACATAACTGTAACCTACGAGGATATGGCAGGTAAATCCTATCAGGAGGTTTGGGATGTTAATACAAGCATTACAAAATCACATAAAGAGACTGAAAAAAAGGGTGAGATCAATTCTCAATGGTGGATTTCCGTTATTACAGGCTTAATCATTATCCAAGCTATCATTTCGCTTATGATGTTCTATCGAAGGAAGAGGGGTATCTCATAATGCATGGTATGGAGGGGGCCTTTGCAAAGGCCCCTTTCATCATAAATCCGCAGGATATTCTGGCTTTTTTCTATCATATTTCTATACTGTAGGATTTCTCGAAGATCTCACCGGCAGACAGGCTGTTACTGTATTCCCGTTCTTCCAGGGAGCCGGTAAAATCGGAGGAATCACAACGTCCATACCAGGGCTCGATGCATACGAAGGGTGCCTTTTTACCGGCAGGAGACCACAAGCCGAATAACGGAGCGTCAAAGGACACTCTCAGATAAGGCTTCTTTGCGGAATCAAGTAAGGATACCTGGTGGCATTGATGATCTTCAATAATTAATGCATCCCGATCAAACATATGAGAATCAATCGGGACAATACCCTGATCTGACTGCAGTATATATTGTTCCTCCTTCGGCAGCTTGACCTCCAGCCCCTGCTCGTTTACGAGGAGATAGCGGAGCGATTCCTTGGTATCAAAGCCAAAGTAACAATCACTCTGCTTTTCGGAAGGCTGAAGAGGGTACAGAAAAGCGGGATGTCCGCCGATGGAGAAATACATTCTATCCTTTCCGGTATTAGAAACCTTCCAAAGAGCTGTTACCTTACGTCCATCGAGACGATATCCCAGCTCTAAGCGGAACTCAAAAGGGTAAACCTGTCTGGTAGTATCATTTGCTTCGACTGAGAACCAAAGCTCTGTGTCTGTCTGTGAGAGCAGAGCAAATTCCATATCCCTTGCAAATCCATGCTGCGGTAGGGAATAGGTTTTACCCTGATAGGTATAGGATTTCTCTTTTAAGCTACCGACTACCGGGAAGAGAATGGGAGCATGACGCTTCCAAAAAGCCGGATCGGCATTCCAAAGATACTCTGTGCCGGTTACTTTATCCTTGATTGAGGTTAGCTCTGCACCTGCGGTATCTGCTTTTATGATAAGATAAGAATTTTGAATGGAATATTCGGACATAATCTGCCTCCTTCATAACATATATGTCCATTTTATCACAGGTGGACAGCATATGTAAATTCCGGTGCTGATAAAAATAAGGATGGGGCAATGATACAATAAATTATATATCAGCCATTCGTCATATTATAAAATTCTTACTTATGTTGAAACAAACGGAAGGGATGGTAAGCGAAAAAGGATTGACATTCGAAAATGTAATGTTATAATAATTACAAAACGTTGAAGAGAAGAGTACCTTGCCAAATAATGCAGAGAGAGATATGTTCGGTGTGAGTATCTTATTAGGAAGCCTGGGAAAACTACCTCTGAGTGACCCCAACCCGGTCCGGTGATTCCGTTATCAATCAAATGAGTGGGTGCTATACACCAATAAGGGTGGAACCGCGACGTATCTGATACGCTCGTCCCTTTCGAAATGCAGAGAAGGCAAATCGAAAGCGAAGAGCTTTTTTATTGCAATAAAACTCTTACAGTTTCTGAAAAGTTTTTCTCTGTAGAATCATATTATAGCAGGGCTTATCAAAAGCTCATATTTGAAAGGAGAATTATCATGAAGATTACATTAAAGGATGGCTCATTCAAGGAGTATGACAAAGCGATGACCGTGTATGAAATCGCAAATGACATCAGTGAGGGCCTGGCAAGAATGGCGTGTGCAGGAGAATTGAACGGCAAGGTGGTGGATCTTCGAACTACTGTTGATTCCGATTGCAGCCTGAATATTTTAACCTTTAATGATGAAGCAGGTAAGGCGGCATACCGTCATACCACATCCCACGTACTCGCTCAGGCAGTAAAGCGGTTATATCCCGAAGCAAAGCTTGCTATCGGTCCTTCCATAGATACCGGATTTTATTATGATTTTGACATTGCAGCTTTTGACCGCGCTGCACTCGATGCTCTGGAAGCAGAGATGAAGAAAATTATCAAGGAAGGTGCGGAGCTGGTTCGTTTTACCTTACCTCGCACAGAAGCCATCGCTCTGATGCAGTCCAAGGGCGAGCCTTATAAGGTAGAGCTGATCGAAGACCTTCCTGTTGATGCTGAACTTTCCTTCTATCAGCAGGGTGATTTCGTAGATTTGTGCGCTGGTCCTCACTTAATGAGTACCAAAAATATCAAAGCAATTAAGCTGATCTCTTCCTCCGGTGCATACTGGAGAGGCTCCGAGAAGAATAAGATGCTGACCAGAGTGTACGGAACAGCCTATACGAAGAACGCTGAATTGGAGGAATTCCTGGCTCACTTAGAGGACATCAAGAAACGCGACCATAATAAATTAGGACGTGAGATGGAATTGTTCACTACGGTGGATGTCATCGGACAGGGACTTCCATTACTGATGCCTAAGGGAGCAAAAATGATTCAGACCATGCAGCGTTGGATTGAGGATGAGGAAGAACGCCGCGGCTATGTAAGAACCAAGACTCCGTTCATGGCTAAGAGTGATTTATATAAGATTTCCGGTCATTGGGATCATTATAAAGAGGGAATGTTCGTACTTGGAGATGAGAAGGTGGATAAAGAAGTGTTCGCCCTTCGTCCTATGACCTGTCCGTTCCAGTATTACGTATATAAAGCAAGCCAGAAATCTTACCGAGATCTTCCGATCCGTTACGGTGAGACCTCGACCCTGTTCCGTAATGAGGACTCCGGTGAAATGCACGGCTTAACCCGTGTCCGTCAGTTTACAATCTCCGAGGGTCACTTGATCGTAAGACCGGATCAGATGGACGAGGAGTTCAAGGGCTGTCTGGATCTGGCAAGATACTGCCTGAAAACACTTGGTGTGGAAGCGGATGTATCCTTCCGCCTATCCAAGTGGGATCCGAATAATAAGGAAAAATACATCGGTACAGCTGATGTTTGGGAGGATACCCAGGGAAGAATTCGCAAGGTTCTTACGGAACTCGGTATTCCGTTTACGGAAGCTGATGGTGAAGCAGCATTCTATGGTCCTAAGGTGGATATTCAAGCGAAGAATGTCTATGGCAAAGAGGATACGATGATCACGATCCAGTGGGATGCCCTGATCGCTGAGCAGTTCGATATGTATTATGTCGATCAGAATGGCGAAAAGGTCCGCCCTTACATCATCCACAGAACCAGCATGGGCTGCTATGAAAGAACCCTTGCCTGGCTGATTGAAAAATATGCAGGTCTGTTCCCGACCTGGTTGTGCCCCGAGCAGGTCAGAGTATTACCGATTTCTGAGAAATACCATGACTATGCAAATAAGGTAAAAGAAGAGCTGGAAAAGAATAATGTACTTGTTACCGTGGATGAGAGAGCAGAGAAGATTGGCTACAAAATCAGGGAAGCAAGACTTGATCGAATTCCTTATATGCTGGTCGTAGGTCAGAAGGAAGAGGAAGAAGGCGTAGTTTCTGTAAGAAGCCGTTTCCTCGGAGACGAAGGTCAGAAAGCACTGTCAGTATTTGCAGATGATATCTGCAGAGAAATCAGAACTAAGGAAATCAGAAAGATAGAAGTTACTGAGAACAATGAAAAATAGTCCGGAATAATAACGGAATTAGTAATTTTACAGGGACTGTGCAAAATAAGATTTAGCATAATAAGAGAGGGGTAGCATGATAAGAATGTTACCCCTCTCTTTTTCATGGTGCGATCCCTTTTTTTGTAACCGCTCTTTTTGCTGAAAGAATGAAGGTGACAATTTATAACGGTAAATTTAGGAATTCATTAATATTTTGACTTGACAAATTACTTCCAATTAATATATGATTGCATATGGCGTTTTGAATGATTAAATATACAAAATTATATTATATAGTTAAAAGGAGGATATCATGAGCAATTATCATATCGAGACCAGATGTATCCAGGACGGTTATCAGCCGAAAAACGGTGAGCCCAGGGTATTACCGATCGTTCAGAGTACAACTTATAAATATGATTCCAGCGAGCTTGTCGGAAAGCTTTTCGATCTGACAGAAGATGGCTTTTTCTACACCAGGTTAGCCAATCCGACCGTGGATTGTGTAGAGAAAAAGATTGCATCGCTGGAGGGCGGCGTTGGTGCGATGTGTACCTCCTCAGGGCAGGCAGCCAGCCTGATTGCTATCTTAAATATCTGCAGCGCAGGAGATCATATGCTTGTTTCCAGCATGATCTACGGAGGTACAACGAATCTTTTTGGAGTTACTCTGAAGAGAATGGGAATTGAGGTTACCTTCTTTGATCCCGATGCTCCCGTTGAACAGATCCGGAAGGAAATAAGAGAGAATACCAAACTGATTTTTGCAGAGACTATTGCTAATCCGGCTTTGGTGGTCACAGATCTTGAGAAGCTGGCAAAAGTAGCTCACGGCAACAATATCCCCTTGTTTATAGATAATACCTTTGCTACTCCGATTAACTGCAGACCGTTTGAGTTCGGTGCAGATATCGTGGTACATTCTACTTCAAAATATATGGACGGACATGCAGTTGCGCTGGGCGGAGTAATCGTAGACAGCGGTAACTTCAATTGGGATAACGGCAAATTCCCCGGACTTTCCACTCCGGATGATTCCTATCATGGTATGGTTTATACCAGAGACTGCGGGAAAGCGGCTTTCATCACCAAAGCAAGAGTTCAGCTGATGCGAGATCTGGGTTCTGCACCGGCTCCAAACAATGCATTCTTATTAAATCTCGGACTCGAGACGTTGCACCTTCGTATGGAACGTCATTGCAGCAATGCTCAGAAGGTAGCGGAATACTTAGAAAAGCAGGATAAGATCTCCTGGGTGAATTATCCCGGCTTAGAGAATAACAAGTACTATGAGCTGGCACAGAAATATCTTCCGAAGGGCTCCTGCGGCGTAATCTCCTATGGCATCAAGGGAGGAAGAGATGCGGCTGTCAAATTCATGGATAGCCTCAAATTAGCTGCAATCGTGGTACATGTAGCAGATACCAGAACCGGAGTTCTTCATCCGGCCAGCACAACCCATCGCCAGCTGACAGATCAGCAGCTGATTGACGGTGGTATTACGCCTGATTTAATCCGTATGTCCATTGGAATCGAAAATGTGGACGACATCATTGCTGATATTGAGCAGGCATTAGCTCAAGTCTAAATATTGTATTTATATTAACCTCAGTTACTCAAAAGATTTCAACAGCACGGTGGTTTTTATAACTGTGCTGTTTTTATGTGCAAGAAAATACCTTATTGGTTTAATGTATTAAAGCATGTGAATTTCTGACATATGGAATAGATATGTTGTTGAACAATCTGATTATTGTGACTGAAAATTACAGAAAATTCTTTTTATTGACGAATTAACAGGAAGTTTATGGCATTATTACTGGATTTAGTAAAAAAGTTTAGGTATTTTTTAGAAAACTTTTGTGGTAAAATGTCATTATAAGTAGAATATTTTAAGGAGAACAAATGAAGAGTATTCGAACAAAGGGGTTGCTATTCTCTTTCATCATCATATTTATGGCCGTTTCTGTCATGGGCTTTAGCGGATATTTTCGATTCAGGCAGATACTACAGAAGGAAGTTGACCATGCGGTAGAGAGAATAGCTAAAGAGTCTGCTTCCCATCTCTCAACCTATCTGAATGAGTTTGTTTCCAACCTGATCGCTATTTCCGAGGATGAGCGGATTAAGTCCATGAACTGGGAAAAGCAGATAGAGGTGATCCAAACTCAGATTAATGATAATTACCTAAACATTGCTGTAGTAGATCGTCGAGGGATGGCACATTATTTGGATAAAACCGTTTTGGATCTGCATGACAGGGATTATGTCAAAAAAGCGCTTTCCGGAGAATTGACCTATTCAGAGGTGGTCATCAGCCGTAAGACAGGAGAACCGGTGATCATGGTTGCGACGCCGATTGTGCAGGATGGTGATGTAAGGGGTGCTTTGATCGCACGCCTTGATGTGGATTTCCTTTCTGAATATGCATTATCCCGAGGCTATGGCGAAAACGGAAAAGCCTATATCATTAGTAGGCAGGGGTCCTTTATCTCACGGCCGGAAGAGGAAAGGCTGCAGGATGGATATAATCTTTTTGATATTGCGGCAAAAGATGCTGATTATCGGTCATTGAAGGAGTTTGTCCTGAATACCCAGAATGTAGAGTATGGTTATGGTAAATATGAATTTCATGAGAAATCCATGCTGATGGGATATGCTGCCATAGATAAAACTGACTGGAAGATTTACATAGGCACCTCAGAAAAGGATGCTCTCTCAAGCCTGAACAGCGTCGGGTATATGATGATGCTGATCGTACTGGCAGCGCTGGGAATCTGCCTTCTTGCAGCCTATATCTTTGTCAGCAGATTCACCTCCCAAATTGAAGAATTGGATCGGCTGATGAGTGTCGGTGCAAAAGGAGATCTGACCATACGGTTTGTTACAAAGAGAAAGGATGAAATCGGACGTCTGGGATACAGCTTCAACCGTATGATGGATAAGATCAAGTCACTGACGCAATATGATCCCTTGACTTCCCTCTTAAATCAATATGTTTTGGAGAAGGAAATTATAAGCCTGACTCAAAGCGAAGATAAACAGGAATTTTCCCTGATTATGATAGCAATTGACAAGTTCAGCAGTGTAAACGAAACCTATGGGTATACGACAGGAGACAACATACTCTGTGAGGTAGCGAAACGTATCCTGTTTAACGTCAATGAGAATTTCAGCGTATACCGTTATAAAGGAGATGAATTTGTCATTCTTGTGAACGGTAATATCAGTGAGAGTGATGCGGAAGCAAAAGCGGGCAGCATCCTTGCAGAGTTGAAGGAGGGCTATCATGTGGCGGGCAAGGCAATTGATATCAGCTTCAGTATCGGACTCTTTATCTGGAAGAATAATATCAGGCTGGAGGAGCCGTTGAAGGCTGTGACGCATGCCAAGAATTATGCAAGATATCTGGGCAGTAATCAGATTCAGAAATTCGATCAGGAGATATATGATAAGCTTTCCATGATGCTGGAGCTGCAATCGGATATCCTGGGCGGTATTCGGGAGAACCAGTTCTTCCTGGTCTATCAGCCTTTGTTTTATCTTGGTTCAGAAAAAATTGCGGAAGCTGAAGCACTCATCCGCTGGAACCATCCTACAAAGGGATTGTTGTATCCGGATCAGTTCATTGATATAGCAGAGAATTCGGGAACGATCATTAATATTGATCATTGGGTAATTGATACTGCCTGTCGTCAGCTGAAGAACTGGATGGACAACAATATTGCACCGGTACTGATCTCAATCAATATTTCAGCAAAATCCTTTGAGATGAAAAAGTTTGTACCGGTCCTGCTGGATACCGTAAATAAATATGGAATAGATCCTTCTTTCCTTCAGTTGGAGATTACGGAGCGGATACTGATCAGAAATGTGGAAGAAAGTATCATGAAGCTACAAAGCTTACGGGCGATGGGCTTCAAAGTGGCGATAGATGACTTTGGAATCGGTTACTCCTCCTTAAGCTATATTGTAAGGCTTCCAATCGACAGCATTAAGATAGACAAATCCTTTATACAGAATATCGCCTGCAGTAAGGAAGCGAAGACCATCGTATCCACAATCATCAATCTCTGCAAGACTCTGAATCTGCATGTGATTGCGGAAGGAATCGAGAGCAGTATGGAACTGGAATACTTAAAATACAGTAACTGTGATATCGGTCAGGGCTATTATTTCTCCAAACCGATTACGATGGAGGAACTGGAACAAAATCATCTGAAGAAACGAAAACTCTAGAACAAAGAGTATTGATGGTATTCATACTCCTTACGATAAGCATGGATAATATCATCCATTCGATACAGGATGCCCAAACGGTTGCATTCGGCAGTAAATATCTGATAAAGCTCCTTTGCTCTTGGACTTTGGCAGACATAACTCATACCGAATTGACTGTGATAGGCATCCTTTAATTTACGTTCAGGAAAAAGCTCTGTGAGCTTATCGTAAAAATATTCCCGCTGCCCGTTGCGTAAGGTGAGTCCGAATAAAGGATAGAGGAATGCTGCACCGCAATCCTTGGCTCTGTGGACAATCTGCAGGACATTGTCCTGGGTATCCGTCAGATAAGGAAGCAGAGGCATCATCAGAATACCGGTGAAGATTCCGGCGTCTGCCAGGGCTTTCACGGCCTGAAAACGCTCTGAGGAGACACACACCTTCGGTTCCAGTTTTGCACTCAGCTCATCCTCTGCAGAGGTAATCGTAATCTTACATAGCACAGGAGAGTGCACTTTGATTTTTGTTAAAATGTCAATATCACGGGTAAGCAGGCTGCTTTTGGTGGCGATAGCAATTCCGAACCGATATTGATCAACCAGCTGAAGAGCTTTTCTGGTTAGACCATGAACAGCTTCCTGGGGATTATACGGGTCACTCATGGAACCGGTGCTGATCACACCGGTTTTACTCTTGTTCTGCAGCTCCTGCTCCAGAATAGTCAGGGCATTTTCCTTTGCCCTGACCGTATCGAACCGCTCGATCTGATAACAATCGCTTCGGCTGTCACAGTAGATACAGCCATGGCAGCAACCCTTATAGAGGTTCATATTATATTCTGTGCCGAACCAGTTGAGATCCTTTTTCGGCGTCAGTATGGTCTTTGCTGAGATATAATCCATAGATGATCTTCCTTCAAATTTAGCATTCTTACCTATTCCATCACCGGATGACGTAGGATTGTCTTCATCGAAGCTGGCTTCGTCGTCAGCGGATTAGACAGATAAATTTCATGATGCCTTAACATTTTCCCATCGGAGGAAAGGGTACTGATCGCATTCTTTTTCCCGCTCTGACTGATATAGGCGTCAATTTTTGCAACTGTAGCGGGTTCTTCATCATATGGGCCGATGTGCATACATTGAACGCATAAGCCTTCCCGGAAAGATTCAAGCTTAGCCTTACTGACGTCCAAGGAAGATTTCTTTTTGGCAACCGTTTGAAGTGCTTCTGCGAACATAGCCTCGCTGATAAAATCGGGCTGTCGGATCATGGATACCCAGCAATAATGATCCTTCTTCGAGAAATCGTAATCATTGTCATCCCCCATCCACCAGAGACCCTCCAACGGAGGAACGACATAGTCATAAATGCCCGGCTGCTTTGAACCCTTGCAGCTCATCTTTATGGTATAGGAAATTGAGTAAAGCAGTTCCACTGCCTTTTTGTATTCCCCGTCATGATCGTTCGGATTTCCATGTCCTTCAACCATAAGAAATTTCATAGAAGGAACCTCGATCAGTGAGGGGCTGGTGCCCGGTGCATATAACTCCTTGTAAAGCTTCTTGTAATCCAGTTTTTCCATACGATTAATCCATCCTTTCGTTTATCATTTTGATCTGATACGAAAAGAATAACATTTATAATATGACATAGGAACGTCATATTTAAATAAATTATAATTTTATATTTTTATCAACAGTTCTGGCTTCCGGGAGCAGACGAAAGCTCATTATTACGAGTGAGGGCAGTATCTTTCGAGCGCTTTACGATGTTTATCGGCCAACGCTTCCCTGAGCCACGCCGGCTCCAGGACCTCGAGATAATCCTCAAAGGACATAAGATAGCCGGTAAGCCAGCTTCCCTCTCCAAGATTGGTATGGATGTCAAAGCTTCCATCCTCATTCAGGTGAATGCTCTCCTGCGGGTATTCATCATACACCCGATAACCCATCTCAGAAGAGATGCGCAGATGTACCGGAAGATTTGGGTAGTTTACGGTAACCGGTGGTTCCGCACAGGAACGGAATGCCTTCTGACTCATCTGAAAATGTTCTTCTGTTACCTGCAGCTCCCGAATTCGGGATACCTTAAAATATCTGATATCCTTTCTGTCCCTGCAAAAACCGAACAAATACCAGGCTTGACTGCGAAATACCAGTTTATAGGGCTCCACGCTGCGGTTTGATTTTTCTCCGTTGGAGTTATAATAGTGGAAGGTAATCAGATTGTAATTTATGATGGCATCCTTCAATCTGCTGAATTTGTACTTATCCTCCTCCGTACTGTTCCAATCGGAAAAGTCTACTTCAATCCAGTCGGAACGCTTATTCCCGAACAGTGCTCCAAGCTTCGATAAAACCTGACCGGTGTCCTCGTTCGTAGTTGCCTTAAAACCGCTGAGTGCGGAAAGAATATCATTCTGCTCCTGCTCTGACAGTACGGATTTGTTCAGTATGAAATTCTCCATCAGAGCAATTCCGCCACCTTTTCCTTTGGTGGTATAGATCGGTATTCCTGCCTGGCACAGCGTTTCAATATCCCGGTAGACAGTTCTTTGAGATACTTCGAAACGCTCACTGAGTTCTCTGGCGGTAATGTTCTTTTTATTCATTAAAATATATACGATTTCAAATAATCTGCTGATCTGCATAAGGTTTCACCTTTCTGATCTTCCTTTGTTCCTGAGATTCATTTTACCAGATGAAATATGACATGGCAACGTCATATTCAGAATGGCTGTCATACAGAATAAAAAAACAATCTCTTCACATAATATAAGGGTTAGTTCGGAAAGATTAAAAAGAGAGAAGGAAAGGAACGAGACAACAATGCCAAATCAATCAAGCCAGAATCAGGATAATTTAAGAAATGCGAAAGAAAAGAGAGATGATGAGAAGCAGGAGGAACAGAAGAAAGAACAGGCCATCAAAGAAAATGAAAATATGAAGGATCAAAAGATCAGCGAATATGGGCAGACAGTTCTGGAGAACGGGACAAAGGAACATAAAATCCATCTTTTATCCATTATCGGTGAGATTGAAGGACATGAGGTCCTGCCACAGCATAATAAGACAACCAAGTATGAGCATGTTCTGCCTCAGCTGGCAGCGATCGAGGATAGTACGGACATTGACGGACTGTTAATTTTAATTAATACGGTGGGTGGAGATGTGGAAGCAGGACTTGCGATTGCTGAAATGATTGCTTCCTTAAGTAAGCCTACGGTATCCTTAGTACTCGGCGGCTCCCATTCCATCGGGGTTCCGCTCGCAGTATCAGCCAGCTACAGCTATATCGTTCCGACAGCGACCATGATCATCCATCCTGTACGTATGAACGGAACGGTAATCGGGGTGACACAGACCTTTGAGTATTTTGAGAAAATTCAGGATAGAATCATCAATTTTGTCGTATCCCATTCAAAAATAGATTATGCCAGCTTCAAAAACCTGATGCTGGATACCAACCAACTCGCCAAGGATCTCGGCTCCATTCTGGTAGGACAGGAGACTGTGAACAAAGGTATTATTGACAGCGTGGGTGGTATCAAGGAAGCTCTTGGCAAGATCAACGAGATGATAGATGCACAAAGGGAGGAGTAGTATGCTATATACCATCAGACCATTGGAACGGGTCTATGCAAGACCGCAGAGCTACACGGATATTAAGCAGGAAAAGCCACAGGATAAGGAAAAACCGGAATATCAAGAGGTTCCGCTGCAGAATGGCAGAATCTATACGAGAAAAAGCGGAGAAGGGTATGTGATTGAAGGAATCAGCTCCACGGATATGGGGGATTATCTAAAGGACGGTTATGCCCCGGGAATGCCTTACCAAGGATAAAATGGTTGCATTACATTTTTATAACAGTTATAATTAA